>NZ_JBXWSB010000177.1:0-6898 GCF_059613205.1 Ruegeria sp. BHSB064 | reverse complement strand
TGTCATCGGGCTCATGCTGGGCGGTGAGGTGGGCCTTGTCATCGCGCTCTGCCTCGCATTTGCGATGAACTTCTTCTCCTACTGGAATTCGGACAAAGCCGTCCTGCGTATGCATGGTGCGCGGCGCGTTGATGCGCGCTCGGCACCGGAGCTGTGGAATATGACCGAAATGATGGCCCGAGGGGCCGGTATGCCCATGCCCGCGCTCTACATGATGGAGACCGAGCAGCCCAACGCATTTGCGACTGGGCGCAATCCGGAGAATGCCGCAGTCGCAGTCACGCGCGGCCTGTTGAGCAACATGAGCCGCGAAGAGGTGGCTGCTGTTGTTGCTCATGAGCTGGCGCATATCAAAAACCGCGATACGCTTACGATGACCATCACCGCAACCCTGGCCGGGGCAGTTTCGATGCTGGCGAATTTCGCGATCTTCTTTGGCGGCGGGCGCGACAGGCCTTTGGGTATTGTCGGTACTATCGCGATGATGATCCTTGCGCCCCTGGCTGCGGGCATGGTGCAGATGGCGATCAGCCGGGTACGCGAATATGAGGCGGACGCCGAAGGAGCCGCGATCTGCGGCAATCCCGATTGGTTGGCCTCGGCGCTCGCCCGATTGGGCCAGCTCTCTGGTCGGATCGACAATATTGCTGCCGAACGTAACCCGGCCACGGCGCATATGTTCATCGTCAACCCGCTTCATATGCAGGCGGTGGATAGCCTTTTTGCCACACACCCGCCAATTGAAAAGCGCATCGCCAAGCTGCGGTCACTTGGTGATGCCAAAGAGCAGAGAAGCAGTGCCCAACCTTCGAGAGGTGGCCCTTGGGGCTAGTTGAAACCGGCATGATAGATCATTAGTTTGCGCCGCGATTGCCAATAGGAGTTACGAGCCATGACAGAGACCCTTGAGAAAGAAACATTTTCCTTCCAGACCGAAGTGGGCCAGCTTTTGGAAATTGTCGCAGGTTCGCTCTATTCCAACCGCGAGGTGTTTTTGCGAGAGCTCGTCTCCAATGCATCCGACGCCTGTGACAAGCTGCGCTACGCTGCCCTGACCGACGCGTCGCTCGCACCATCCGAGGATTTTGCGATCACGCTTGAGATTGATTCCAAGACCAAGACGTTGTCGATTTCGGACAATGGTATCGGCATGAACCACGCTGATCTGCTTGAAACCCTTGGCACCATTGCCAAATCTGGCACCAGTGCTTTCATTGAAGCGCTCAAGGCTGACGACAAAGACAAGCCAGGCCTGATTGGCCAGTTTGGTGTGGGTTTTTATTCAGCATTCATGGTGGCGTCTCGGGTCGATGTCGTGACCCGCAAGGCAGGCGAGAGCGAGGCCTGGCTTTGGTCTTCTGACGGCAAGGGCGAGTTCTCCATCGAGCCGACCGAGCGCGTGACCAACGGAACTACGGTGACGTTGCACCTCAAGAAAGACGCCAAGGAGTTTGCCGAAGAGGCCCGTATTCGGCACATCATCAAGACCTACTCCGAGCATATCAACTTCCCGGTCAAACTTGGAGAAGACACGCTCAATTCAGCCGAAGCGCTTTGGACCCGCCCTGCGAAGGACATCTCGGAGGAGCAATACACCGAGTTCTACCGTCACTGCTCGCACGCCTTTGATGCGCCGTGGAACGTGATGCATAATAAGGTCGAAGGCACACTCAACCACACCAGCCTGCTTTTTGTGCCCAGCACCCAGCCGTTCGATCTCTTTGAGCCCGAGCGCAAGAGCCATGTGAAGCTCTACGTC
Organism: Ruegeria sp. BHSB064; assembly: GCF_059613205.1. Taxonomy (NCBI): domain Bacteria; kingdom Pseudomonadati; phylum Pseudomonadota; class Alphaproteobacteria; order Rhodobacterales; family Roseobacteraceae; genus Ruegeria; species Ruegeria sp. BHSB064. The sequence goes on along the minus strand of NZ_JBXWSB010000177.1, from coordinate 5,139 downwards.
AACCGGGTCTTCATTTCGGAGACTACGAAGGATCTGATACCAGCGTATCTGCGCTTTCTGCGCGGGGTTGTAGACAGCCAGGACCTGTCTCTGAACGTTTCGCGAGAGATGTTGCAGACCGATCCGCAGCTCGCCAAGATCAAGACATCGATCACGAAGAAGGTATTGAGTGAGCTGAAGAAAAAAGCCACCAAAGCACCTGATGACTACGCAACATTCTGGGGCAATTTCGGTGCAGTGCTGAAGGAAGGCCTGGTCGAAGATGCCGCGCCCCGCGATCGGATCCTCGAGATTTGCCGCTTCGCATCCACCGCTGTCGGCGACTTGACAAGCCTTGCCGATTACATGGCCCGCATGAAAGAGGGACAAGAGGCGATCTTCTACATCGCTGGCGAAGATCCGGCCAAACTGGCCCAGTCTCCACATCTGGAGGGCTTCAAAGCCAAAGGGGTCGAGGTGCTGCTCCTGTCCGACCATGTGGATGAGTTCTGGTTGCAGCACATCACGGAATTCGACGGCAAGCCATTCAGGTCCATCACCCGCGGGACAGCAGATCTCGACGAGATCAAGACAGATGAAGCCCAACCGGAAGAAGACAAGCCCGAAGAAGCTGATCTCTCTGCCCTGATCGCTGCGTTTAAAGCCGAACTGGGCGAAGCGGTCAAAGACGTGCGCCCTTCGAATCGTCTGACCGACAGCCCTGTTTGCCTCATAGCCGATGACGGGGACATGGATGTCAATCTGGAGCGCCTGTTAAAACGCCACGGGCAGTTGCAGCACGGCGCCCCGCGCGTTCTTGAGCTGAACCCCAGCCATGCGATCGTTACCAAACTGGCAGACCGTGCCACGCAAGAGAATGTGAACGATGACGACCTGTTGAAAGACGCCGCCCATCTATTGCTGGATCAAGCCCGCATCGTCGAAGGTGAAGCCCCCATCGACCCATCCGCATTCGCACAGCGTATGGGCTCGGTTCTGGCGCGCGCCTTTGCCAAGTAGAGAGAGCATCCGGAAATGCAAATACAGCAGTCCTGCAGTATTGCCTGTGGCTAAAGGCGAATCTTCGCCCCGAGACTAGGTCACCTTAGACGCAGGTGGCCAAATCCCAGCTTCCGTCTTAGGGTCGCCGCTATCTCAGTCAGAGGATCTCAATGTGACCAGCTCAATAGTAGAAAAAGACCTGACAATCGAAGGCAATGTCGTTTCAAGTGCGGGCGGCGTTGAAGTCAAAGGCCGTGTGGTTGGTGACATCAGCGCTGATACAATCACTGTTCAGGTTGGCGGGTCGGTTGACGGTGCACTGTCGGCAAAAAAGATCGTTATGGAAGGCAAGCATCAAGGTCGTCTGAAATGTGACGATCTGAAGATTGCATCGACTTCACATGTTCAAGCTGATGTAGAGGCCAGGACTATGGCAACCGAAAGCGGTGCGAAGATTGTGGGCAAAGTTAACATTGCGGGTGGGCAGTAGGGCACGTCAACGACCAGTAGCATAGTTACACTTCTGACAAGTTCGATTGCCTGGTTTCGAGTGAAACTTGAATGGCTCGATGCGTATCTTCAGGGTAGCTGCCCAGCAAACTGCTTCCGTAGACTGGCTCGATTGTCCAGGCTATCTGTCATTTTCGGTGGTCTGACAGGTCCAGCTCGTCCCACATCCAGCTGAAATCATAGTCTGCAACGGGCGAGCCAGTCTGGCGGGCGCTGCGGTTTTCGATTGTCTTCAGCCAGTCAATCACTTTTTTCTTGCCTGCGGCACTGCGACTGGCCTGGCGGGGAGTTTTGTCACCCAAGGCCGGTATCGGCTGATCGAGCGTATCACGGTAGTGTTGGTCGAGATACTCCTGGGCGAGCTGCCGGGCCAGGGCAGGGGGGATGTCCTCTTCTTCTGCCACTCCGCTTTGCAGGCTGTCATCCGCCATCATCTGTTCGACGGTCTGGATCGCCGTCAGTGGCGGCTTCACCAGATCGCCGAGGAGGCCACGGACAAGTGCTTCGCCGCGTTCGGCCCGCGCAGCAGAGTCCACAGACAGCGTCAGAGCCTTGCCTTTGAGGGTTAGTGACCCGAGAACAGAGTTGCCCGACATCGCGTTGTCCAATACCAGGCCAGTGCCACGCCGGGTGCCGCCCGGTTTATCCACGGCAAGCCAGGTCCAATCCTTCGGGCCAGTGGCAACCAGATCAGCGGCCTGAGACAGCTTCTGCGAAACCTGTTTTTGCGTGACCCCACTGGCAAGCGAGAAGCACAGCTCATGAAAGACGAGGTCGTCACCATCGCTGTTGCTAATTTGAGGTGGCTCCGGATCCAGCAGGTTTGGCAAATGTGCGAAGAGCCAGGCATTGGCAAAGAGGGGTGCTGAGCGCAGTAACTGATCCTGTGTCAGCCTCAGCTCATCATTTGCCTTCAAGTTCAGGACGGTCCGAAGCCCGTCTTCGAACATCGCGACTGCATCCGGATCAAACGGGAGAAGTGCGCCCGAGATTACGCTGTGATCGCCCTGTCTGACCACCCGAACGGCAATGCGATCCCATTGTTGCAGCATCTGCGTCGCGCTGTGCTCCCGAACTTTGATTGGCTCAACGTCTGTAAGCAGGTCCCTCAACACCATGGTTTTGCCCGGTACGATTGCGCTGACCTCGTACAGGCTGATTGGGGCATCGCGCAATCCAGCGATGTAGGTTCGGGTTTGTGTATTCTCCTTCGATCCTTGTCGCTTCAGATACGCATCGGCGGCGTTTTCATTTTCTGCTCCAAATGTCCTGTTCAGCAGGTCTTCCAACCCGCCACCCCACAAGACCATTGGCCAGTCGTCACCGAGCAGATCGCCCAGATCTTCGAAGTCGAGGTCGAACGCTTCGAGGGCTGGCAGAAAATGTTCTTCCAGAACATCCGCAAGCCGCTGGTGCCAGGTCTCGTCGCTGGTAACAAACTTAATGAGCCCCTCAAGATCATGCGCCATTGACCTGCACCCTTCTTCATCGTTTGTCGGACGGGGTCGGCCTAGCGTAAATTGCAGCTGTCAGCCAGATGCCAGGCATTTCTCGGCGAAGATTATCTCGGTGGTTACGTGTTGGATCCCCTATTGCTTGGGTGCCCGCGCAAAAAGCTCTGCAAAGAGAGTTTCTGATCGGCGCAGACCCTCCTCTGTCAGCACCACTGACTTTGCCTTACCTTTAGGGTCCAGGATCAGACCTTTGTGGTACAATCGGTCGAGCGCGTCCCAGTCAAAACCCTTCCAGGCGCGCCGCTCATCATGCAGCGTCAGCCACAGCAACGCCAGAACCGTATCGTCCACCTTTTCCTCATCTATCGTCATGACCATAGCGGACGCCATCAGGACAGGGTCCGTCAACCCCGTTTAGGTTAGGCCAGAGTGCTGTCCATTGGCGCTCAACCTGACCCCTTAAGGCTCAGCCTGCCTGAACGCGTTAAAGAGATAAAGATCCACTACTGTGAACGCGGGACCGGACAAGTATCGGTTTCAGATACTCACGCGCATTGCTGCTAAACTCAATCGCATAGCATCAGGGAAATACCATCAGTCCAACCAATTACGGCGAACTGCTTTCACTCTATACGCCGCGGCGTTCCAGAGACTCATCAAGGTCCGGTTGGCCGCATTGCGCAGCGAAGAGCATTCGCTGGGTAGGAAGTACACCAGGTCACCCACATACAACAAAGCTCGCTGACCAAATCAACTCAGACATCGAAAAGGGCTGAGGTTGCCATTGTCAGGCCTCATTTCCATGGTGATCCCGTACCGTAAACGCATGTTTGAAAAGGAGTATTTCATGCGCAGGTTTTTTGCTGCCGTTGCCCTTCTGTCCGTTGTCTCTGCCTGCGCGCAGTCGCCGGATAAGGTTGGCGCAACGTATGTCAGCCCATCAGTCTTCGATGGGCGTTCGTGTCAGCAGTTGCACGCCGAGCGCAACCAGATTGCAAGTAACGTAAATAAGTTGACGGCCGATCAGAAGAAATCGGCTACGAATGACGCCGTTATCACCGGCGTGACTCTGGTTCTGTTCTGGCCTGCCGCATTAGCAATGGCTGCGACCCAAGATCATGCCGACCAATTGGCAGCGGCTAAGGGTAACTACGACGCCATTACACAGGCCATGCAAGCAAAGAACTGTCCGCAGATCGGCGTGACTGGTTAAAATTTCCAAATAGCAACTTGGAAAGGGGCATAAGAAATTGTGCACCCTTTTCGAATGTAGCATTGCGACCATCAATTTAGAAAAGAAAGCTGGCAGGGCGGTCAGTATTTCTGCGGGTTGGTCGGTGGTTGCAGCGCCAAAACGAAACGGGGCCGCCCGAAGGCGACCCCGTTCCTTAGCAATAAAGCCTAAGCAGCTTACATCATGCCGCCCATGCCGCCCATGTCGGGCATGCCGCCGCCAGGTGCCGCACCTTCTTTGGCCGGACGGTCTGCGACCATCGCTTCGGTGGTGACCAGCAGGCCAGCTACCGATGCCGCATCTTCCAGAGCGGTACGGACAACTTTGGCCGGGTCGATTACGCCGAACGAGAACATGTCGCCATATTCTTCGGTCTGTGCGTTGAAACCGAAAGCGGCGTCTTCGCTTTCGCGAACTTTACCAGCAACAACTGCACCGTCGACGCCTGCGTTTTCAGCGATCTGGCGCAGCGGCGATTCGATGGCTTTGCGAACGATGTTGATACCTGCGTCCTGATCAGCGTTTGCACCTTTCAGGGAGTCCAGTGCTTTGCCGGCCTGAACCAGCGCAACACCGCCGCCAACGACCACGCCTTCCTGAACAGCAGCGCGGGTTGCGTTCAGAGCATCGTCGACACGGTCCTTACGCTCTTTCACTTCAACTTCAGTCATGCCGCCAACGCGGATAACGGCAACACCGCCTGCCAGTTTGGCAACGCGCTCTTGCAGCTTCTCACGGTCGTAGTCGCTGGTGGTTTCTTCGATCTGGGTGCGGATCTGAGCAACACGTGCTTCGATCTCGGCTTTCTCGCCAGCACCGTCGACGATGGTGGTTTCGTCTTTGGTGATCTCGATCTTCTTGGCGGTGCCCAGCATGTCCATGGTGACGGACTCGAGCTTCATGCCCAGATCTTCGCTGATGACCTGACCGCCGGTCAGGATTGCGATGTCCTGCAGCATG
>NZ_JBXWSB010000176.1:0-6856 GCF_059613205.1 Ruegeria sp. BHSB064 | reverse complement strand
CGCTTGCTTCGCACCCGGGCATCGACAAGGTGTCCTTTACCGGTTCAAGCGAGGTCGGCAAACTGATTGGCAAGGCCACGGCAGATCGCATCGCCAAGCTGACGCTGGAACTGGGCGGTAAGTCCCCCACAATCGTGTTCCCCGACGCCATTGCCGATGGGCGCTTGGAAAGCACGGCGCAACAGGTGGCGAATGCCATGCGCTTTGCCCGTCAGGGTCAAAGCTGCACCGCCGGGTCGCGTTTGTTTGTGCACAAGGATATCTGGGACGAACTTATGCCCAAGGTTGCCGAGAAATCGGCAGCTTTGAAAGTGGGCGACGCGCTGGATCCGGATGTGGATATGGGCGCGGTCGTGAACGCCGAACGTTATGGCGAGATTCGAGCATACGTGGCTGAGGCCGAAGCCGAAGGCGCCACCTTCCTGATCGGGGAAACTCCGGCCGCGGACCCGGCTGGCTTCTGTCCCAACCCGACGATCATTACCGGTGTCGACAACACTTGGCGCATTGCGCGGGAAGAGGTGTTCGGCCCGGTCATGGTCGCCATCCCCTTCGAGACCGAAGAAGATGTGATCGCGATGGCCAATGACACCCATTACGGGCTTGCCGCGTTTCTGTTTACCCATGATGTCAGCCGCATCACGCGCCTGACGCGTGCCATCGATGCGGGCTGGATACAGGTCAATCAGGGCGGTGGGCAGATCCCGGGCATGTCCTATGGCGGCACCAAGCAATCGGGCATGGGCAGCGAATACTCGATTGAGGGCGCGCTTGAAGCCTACACTTACCGCAAATGTGTCACCATCAACATCGAGGGTGGCGCGTGAGCACGGATCGCTTCGGCAATGCCCTTGACCCGGGTGTGGGATATGCCCGGGGTTCGCTGTTGCAAGGTTCAGCGGATGAGGTGCGCAGGCTGACGCAGGCGGGTCGCGTTGCTGCAGATTTCGTGGCACGCGAAGGTATCGACAAGATCGCCATTTGTACTGGGAACCTGCGGTTCTACCCAGCGACGCCGGACGATCTGAGCCTGCTGTGCGAAGAATGGATTGGTCCCGGCCTTTTTGGCGAAGAACTGCGCCAAGCCGCAATCGCTCATATGGGTGGGCAAGGGCACGAGGCTGCAGCGGTGGTGAACCGTACAAGCGCCGGGATCGTTGCTACTGTACTGGCGCATTCCGCAGGCAAGCCAGTATTGTCGTTGGTCGCAAAAGGTGACCGGAGCCATGCCTCGGTTCTGCGCGGAGCGCGGCTGGCCAATGTGCAGGTCCGCGAAGTTCACGATCTGGAGTCTGTCGAACAGGCGTTAGCCGAGGTCAGCCCGGCGTTGTTTGTGATCACGCCTGTCACCTCCGAGCTGTCCATGCTGAGCGATGACCTGATCCGTGACGCGGTGTCGGCAGGCAAAAATGCGGGCTGCGTCACGTTCCTTGATGACGCTTACGGGGCGCGGTTCCGCCCTGTTCTGCATGGCGGTGGGGCGTCGCTTTCCTTTGGGGCCGATCTGGTCATCACCAATGCGGACAAGGCAGGTTTGTCCGGCCCGCGCGCCGGAGTTCTTTGTGGCGACCCGGTTGTGTTGGTCCCCGTGCAGGCCAAAGCAAGCGAATTGGGCATGGAAGCCCGCGCGCCCGTTGCTGTTGGTGCAATGCGCAGCTTGCAGGGGTTCACTCCGGAATTGTTGCTGCAAGAGGCACAGGACGGGCAAGACCTTGCGACCGCCTTGGAATCTGCGCTTGGGACGGATCGAGTGACACGCTCGGCGCTTGGTCCGAAGATTGACGAACAAGACGCGATGGAGATCGTCCTTGGCATGGCCGAAATTGAAAAGGCTGACGTTGTCCCTGCCGAAGTGACGGCTGCGATTGGAATGTTGATGCTGCGTGACAAGGGCATTGTGACGGTCAATACACATGGCCAACCCGGAGGGCGTGTTTCGATCCGGTTGAAACCAACATCCGGTGCCGTGGCCCGTGCCGGGGGCGCTATGGCGGTGGCTGACTGTTTGATGTCGGCAATGCGCCAGACGGCGCAGCACTTGCACGACAAGACATGGTTCGCGGCAACACTGTTTGGAGACACGTGAATGGCCGATACGACTCTGATCACCCGACTGGACAACCGGCTGGATCAGTTGGTGAATATCGACATGGGCGAGCGTGGCGTCGAGCACTTGTTCGAGGCCGCGCGCGCGCTGGAAGGTCGGTCGTTGGTCGGCGCTGCGGCAGACGCGCTGATGGCAGTGCCCGAGGGTGGAACGGTTATACTGACCACCGGTTCGGTTTCGCGCGCCTGGATCACGCCGGATCTTGGTGAAAACGATGGCCCCTCGGGTGCGGCGGCGATTGCAAGGGCATTGGTGCTGGCGCGGAACGTGACCTGCGTGATGTTGTGCGAAGAAACTCTGCTGCCCGCAATCCGCAACACCTGTCAGGCAGCGGGGTTGTTCCCGGTGACGCTGGAACAGGCGGCGATTGCCAAGGCCGACAAAAGCCTCGCCACGATTGTGATGTTGCCTTACGCCACCGATGACGCAGGCGGGCTGGCGCAGGCAGAAACGCTGCTGGCAGACCTGAACCCCGATCTGCTGTTCTCGACAGAACGGGTGGGGCGCAATGATTTTGGTGTTTATCATTCCATGCGCGGTATCGACTATGGCATGGGCCGCGCGCGTGTTGACTTCCTGTTCGATCTGGCGCTGGAGCGTGGCATTCCAGTCGTCGCTGTTGGTGATGGCGGCAACGAGATCGGCATGGGCAAAGTTGCCGACCACGTCAAGGCACACGTACCGTACGGAGATAAGTGCCAATGCGGATGCGGCGGTGGCATTGGGGCAGTGACCAGCTGTGATGTGCTGGTGACGGCCGCATGTTCCAACTGGGGCTGCACCGCAATTGCCGCTGCAATGGCCGCTCGTGCGGGTGACGCGAAACTGCTGCACACACCAGACCGAGAGGCCCTATTGCTTGATACGATGGTTGCCAGCGGCCTGATCAACTCAACCCACGGGATCGTCGATGACAGTGTCGACGGTTTCCCACGCCAAAGCCATATCGCGGTGGCCGAGCTCTGCCGTACGATCGTGAGCCGCGCGCTCTGAAAACTTACAGGACTGAACAATGATCCAAGACAATCCCGCCCTCATCGATGCAATCCGCAACCGGTTCGCGCATGTTGACTCCTGCCCGTTTCAAGGTGAACGGATCTTTTTCGAGAACGCAGGTGGTGCGTTGACGCTGAAATCGGTCGCGGAAACCTCCGCTTTCTATGCAGCGATCCCGGACAATCCGGGCCGTATCAATCCAGCGGGGCAGGGCACTCAGAACGTGATCAACAAGGCCAAGCAAGATCTGGCCGTATTCATGAACGCTTCGTCCGGTCAGTTCTTTGCCGGGGAAAGCGGGACGGAATTGTTGTTCCGCATGATCCGCACGGCCTGCCTGGCCGCGCCAAAGGGGGCCAAGGTGATCGGATCGTCGATCGAGCACCCGGCCACCCGCAGTGCGGCACGGCGTTGGGCCGAGATTGCGGGTCTGGACTATGTGAACGTGCCCCATGACAATGAAACAGGTCTGGTAACACCTCAGGACTATGCCGCACTTATGACCCCGGATGTGGCCGTGGCGACGATCCTGCATGCGTCACCCGTCACGGGCATGGGTATGGATGTTGCGGCAATTTCGGCGGCCATTCGGGCGGTTGCGCCAGACTGTCTGATTGTTGTTGACGGCATTCAGCACGCCGCACACGGACAGTTGGACCTGGACGCATATAATGTCGATGGCTACGCGATCTCGCCCTACAAAGTTTTCTCGCGCCATGGCTATGGCATTGCCTGGATCTCTGACAAGCTAAGCGCTCTGCCGCATGATATGCTGATCGACGCACCCGCCACAGGGTGGGAGTTCGGCACCCGCGACACCGGGTCTTACGCGACAGTATCGGATGTGGTGTCTTACTTTGATTGGCTGGGTGGCGAAGTTTCGGATGAAACCGACCCTCGCAAGCGGATCGAGGCCGCGGGTCACGCTATTCACGACTATGAAACGCACCTGACCAACACCGCCATCAACGGCACAGGCAACCTGCCGGGACTGCGCGACATGGATCACGTGACCATTTTGGCTGGGGCAGAAAACCCGGCGCGCGAGGGGTTGGTCTCGATTGTGGTTAAAGACAAAGCCTCGGAAGACGTGGTTGAAGTTCTGAACCAGCAAGGCATCCGCACCCACACCCGCAAGGCGGACCACTATTCGGGCAATGTTCTGACACCGCTGGGGCTTCCTGACTGTATCCGAATTTCGTTTTGCCACTACAACACAGAGCAGGAAATCGCCCGTCTTCTCGCTGCGGTCAAAGAACTGGGTGGCGATTGACGGTCCCGCACATCAACCGAACTGAAACGTTTCTGTAAGGCAGGATGATCAGGATGGGGCACTTCGATTCAGAGTTCAAAATAAGCCGGGGTTGCCCGGTTGAACTGAAGCGCTTCATCTTCCTTGCCATGCCGGGGTTTTCGGCACTTGATCTGGGCTCTGGCGTTGACGCATTGGCCGCCGCCAACAAAGCGGCGGAGCAAATTTTGTTCCGCTGGCAGATTGTCAGCGAAGATGGCGCCCCAGTGGTGTCATCAGCGGGAATGAACATCGCGGTTGAGGGCTCACTGCCAGCGGTCCAGAATGGCGATTGCATAGTCGTATGCGCCTCCATCGACACCCAGAAAACGCAAACATCGGAAAAGATCAATGCCTGGCTTCGCAAAGCCGCCCGGCAAGGGGCTCGGCTTTGCGGCCTGGGTGGGGGAGCGCTTTATCTGGCCCTTATAGGATTGGCGCAAAAAGGCAAGATCTGCGCGCATTGGCGCTTGCAGCCGGTTTTTGAGGAAAGCTTCCTGAAACTGGACCCTGTCTGTACAATCTATGAAGAGGAGGCCAATTTCCTGTCCAGCGCCGGCGGGGCCGCGACGCTTGATCTGTTCCTGGCCTTAATTCGGCAAACAGCGGGCGCGGCGATTTCGAACCGTGTTGCGGACGACCTGCTGTGCGCGTCGGTGCGACCGGGCGATAGCCGTCAAACTATGACTGACCGTTGCCGATTGCAGCATAGGAACGAAAAACTCTCAAGGGCGGTCGCGGTGATCCAAGACAGTCTGGAAGATCCTATCCCTACATCCATGCTTGCGCAACAAGTTGGAATATCTACGCGCCAGCTGGAGCGTTTGTTTGCGCGTTATCTGGGATGTACACCAAAAACCTACATGACGAACCTACGGTTGGACAGAGCACGTGTGCTGTTACAGCAGACCCATATGAGTGTAATCGACGTCGCCGTCGCATGCGGCTTTTCCTCGGCCAGCCATTTTTCAAAGCTGTACCGTCGGCAATTCGGAATCTCACCGCATATCGAGCAGAGCGCGCCTTAAGACCGGCATTTAGCCGTTGGTAGAGGTGTTCTGACCACGTTGTGATCTGAACACTTCTCCCAATTTGCTCAACCGCGCATCCGGGCGTTGTCCGGGTCGTAGAGCGGGCGCAGGCTGGCCTGTGCCGTTACAGACCGTCCCGCCACCTTCACCTGATAGCTGCGTGCCGCAAGGGCTTTCATCGTCATGCCTTCGGGCCGCGAAACATAACCCAAGCCAACGGCCCCGCCAACGCTCCAGCCATAGCTGGCCGAGGTTAAACGCCCAACGATTTGCCCATCGCACAGGATGGGTTCCTTTCCAAAGATCAACGCGTCTGGATCGTCGAGCCGCAGCGACAGCAAACGGTTTGCAGGGCCTGCCGATTTGCGAGCAACGATGGCCTCTTTACCCGTAAAGTCAGTGGTGAAATCACATGCAAAAGTCAGGCCACTGTCTACCGGGCTGTCATGCGGACCGATGTCGTGGCCCCAGTGGCGGAAGCCTTTTTCGATCCGGCAGCTGTCAACCGACATACCACCGCACAGTCGCGGTGTGTCAGGGGCGGCCATGATGGTCTCGAACACTTGCTGGGCGAATTCGGCGGGGATGTGCAATTCCCATCCCAACTCGCCCACATATGTGATCCGCTGGGCGCGAACCGGCGCGTGACCAACATGCAGGGATTGCCACGATCCGAACGGGAAGGCGTCATTCGACAGATCAGTGTCCGTCAGCCCGGCCAAGAATTCCCGCGCTCGCGGGCCCATCAGGGCCAGCGTGGCCTCGGATGAGGTGACGTTGACGACGGAAACCGAGGTGCCTGTCAGCTGCGTTTTCAGCCAATATTCGGTCTGCGGTTCAGCCCCGGCAGACGCCATGACCAAATATTGGGATGTGCTGAGCCGCGCGACGGTCACATCCGCTTCGATCCCGCCTTGCGGGTTGAACATGTGGGTATAGATCAAAGTACCCGGCGCGACAGCCATATTGGCCCCGCAAAGCCGTTGCATCTGCGCCTCGGCGTCCTGCCCGTCCACGACGAACCGGCCAAAGGTCAGGTCGATGCAGCCCAGATCAGTGCGCAGTGCCTGATGTTCAGCCTGCCAATCGTCGAACCACGGCTCGCGTCCGAACCCATCCGTCATCTCACGGCCATAGTAGAGCGGGCGTTCCCAACCATTGGCGCTGCCAAACTGTGCCCTCGCATCGCGTAGATGCGTGTAGTAAGGCGTCCGCCGCAAACCACGTGCCTCAGTCTTGCGCAGATAAGGCCAGTGCATCGCATAGGCGTGCCCGAGCGTTTCGGCGGCCTTGGTCGCAGTATAGCTACGGGCGTTCAGGCCCGGCACGATGCGGCGGCTGTCCACATCGGTCAGGTCCATGGTCATGTGACCGTTCATAATCCATTCGGCCAGCGCCTTTCCCGCGCCGGGGCCGTTCTGGATCCCGGTC
>NZ_JBXWSB010000175.1:0-7059 GCF_059613205.1 Ruegeria sp. BHSB064 | reverse complement strand
GTGCAGCTCCAGCTCATTCTCATATCCGTCCATACGCAGCACGTTCTTGTAAACGCCTTCCGGCACCTCGGCGATGGCCTCCAGCGCACCCTTGCGAGACGTGTCGATAATGTAGCTGCCCAGTGTATCCAGATCGTCGATCCCAAACTCATCCATCATCGCCAGCAGACGGTTCACACCCGCTTCACAACAGGCAATCAAAGCGTAGATGTCGCCTTCGTTGGCAATCGGCTCGCGCGAGTTGGCGCGGATAATGTCCATCAAAAGCGCATTGGGCGTACCTTCTTCGGCCAGTTTACAAGGCGGGATCAAAAGGCCTTCGTCGTAGATGTCCGACCCCTCTGGCCCCATCCCCAGACCACCCAGATCGACCAGATGCGCGGTGCAGGAGGTAAAACCAACAACTTTGCCATCCTTGAACGCGGGCATCATCAGCAGAAAGTCGTTCAGATGCCCCGAGGCCAGCCACGGGTCATTGGTCATATAGATATCACCGGGTTTCATGTCCTGCAGTGCAAAGCGACCCCGCAGATGTAGCACCGCCTCGGCCATCGTATTGATATGGCCGGGCGTACCGGTCACGGCCTGTGCCAGCATCCGACCATTGACGTCAAAGATCCCCGCAGAAATATCACCGCATTCACGCACAATGGGCGAGAACGCTGCGCGGATCAGCGTCTGTCCTTGTTCCTCAACTACCGCCAACAGGCGGTTCCACATCACTTGCAGACGGGCGGGGGAAAGTTCAGCAGTCATTTTACGCCTCCTTTCTGGTCCTGGACCAGGACAAGGTTGCCAATGGCATCCATGTGCGCCGAGAAATCAGCAGATACGAGCGTGGTGGTTTGCGGTTCATAGATCAGCGCCGGGCCGCGTACATGGTCACCGGGTTTCAGATCGGCTCGGGCCACAAAGGCCGCGTCTTTCGCTGCGCCATCCACATCACAAGTGATGGGTCGCGTTTCAGTGACGTCAAACGCCGTGAGGTCCGGTGTTTGAGACACCGGTGGCACAGAACTGTCCGGGGTTGCGACCCGAACCGCCCAATTGAGGATTTCGATCTCCATCCCCGGCACAGGGCGCGAGAATTGCTTTCTGTATTCCTCTTCAAAGGCGGCGATCAGCGGCGCAATATCGTCGCGCGTCAGGGCGCGATCCGGTAGCTGGATCTCGATCTCGTGGCCCTGTCCGTTATATCGCATAAAGGCAGTGCGCTGGCTTTCGGTCGGCGCATCGCCTGCCCCTTTGGCTACAACCTCTTTCGCTTCGGCAATCATTGTATCGAAAAGGGCGTTCACCCCATCCATATCCATACTGTCGAGCAAGGAATAGCGTGAACGGACGATTTCGAACGACACCGGTGCGAACAGGAAGCCAACCGCCGATCCGACACCCGGATTGGGTGGGATCACGATACGCGACACCCCGGCCGAGCGTGCAACGCGGCTCGCATGCAACGGCCCGTTGCCGCCAAAGGCTATCATCGTACGCGGCCCCAGATCCTTGCCGCTTTCAACAGCGTGCATACGCCCGGCGCTGGCCATGCTTTCATCCACGATCCGGCTAACGCCGTCCGCCGAGCCGACCGCATCCAAGTCCAGTTTCTCGCCAATCACGCGCTTCAGTGCGGCCCTAGAGCCTTCGGGGTCCAGTTGAATATGCCCCTCGGCAAATGTGTCCGGCACAATATAGCCCAGCGTGATGTCGCTGTCGGTCACGGTTGGGTCCGTACCGCCGCGCATGAAGGCCACCGGTCCGGGCTCTGACCCGGCAGATTTAGGGCCAACGGTCAGACGGCCCAGACGGTCAACGCCTGCTATCGAGCCACCGCCTGCACCGATTTCAATCATCTCAATCACCGGGATACGCACCGGCATGCCCGAACCTTTGATGAATCGTGCCGCACGGGCAATTTCAAAGGATCTGGAGGTCTGCGGGCGCGCATTGTCGATCAGGCAAAGCTTGGCTGTGGTGCCACCGACGTCAAATGACAGGACCTGATCCAGCCCGGAACGCGCTGCAATGCGTGCGGCCAAAATGGCACCGCCCGCAGGGCCGGATTCAACCAGTCGGATTGGAAACCGTGCCGCAGTTTCCACTGTGCACATCCCACCACCCGCAGTCATCATCAGGATCGGGCAAGTTACGCCCTCGGCTGCGAACTGTTCGACGAAACGCGTCAGATACGATTCCATGAGCGGCTGAATGTATGCGTTCGCGACGGTGGTGCAGAGCCGGTCAAACTCACGCGCTTCGGGGCTGACGTCGGACGAGATCGAAACCGTAAGGTCGGGACGATGTTGGGCCAAAAGATCGCGCAAGCGTCGTTCGTGGGTGGGGTTGGCGTAAGAGTGCATAAGGCAGATCGCCACCGCATCGGCACCGCTCGCGTCCAGCTCGATCAGCAGGTGTTCGATCTGCGCTTCATCCAGATCGATTAATACCACACCTTCGGCGGACATGCGTTCGCGGATGACGAAGGATCGTTCACGCGGCACCAGAAGGTCCGGCTTTTCCAGGTTGATGTCGTATTGGGAATAGCGCCGCTCGTACCCGATATCGAGGATGTCTCGGAACCCTTCAGTGCAGATCGTTGCCACAACCGCCCCACGCCGTTCAATCAGCGCATTGGTTGCCAATGTCGTGCCATGGATAAACCCGGAGACATCCTTTAGAGACCGACCCGTCTGCGCCATAACGCGCTGAGCGCCTTCCATGGCGCCTTCGGCCGGGTTTTTATGCGTGGTCAGGGTTTTCGTCGACGCCAGTATCGTCTCATCCCCTGAGACCAGAACTGTGTCGGCAAAGGTGCCACCAATATCGATGGCAAGGCGTAGCGCGGTACTCATTTGGTATTCCGTGATCGTCTGAAAGCATGCAGGCGGTTCGCCCGGCAGGGCAGCTACCGGCGCGGTGCCACCAGATCACAACCGGTTGCACGGCGATCCAGACGAATAGGGATACACAAACACGTCATACTTTTTTTTGGCCCGTTGGCCAAAATCCCACTAGCAAGTTTGCGACATTACAGTCCCCAAGCGACACAATCTTGTCTACTTCGCCAATAGACTTCAGGTCATATCCGCTCTGTGCGTTTGATGAGTGGGGACAGAGACCAAATTATCCGCAAGCAGGTCATCGACAAAGAGGCTCAAAAGTTGCAATCGGCCCGATACTCCGGCCTTTCGGTAAATCGATGCACATTGCGCTTTGATCGTGCCCTGTTTGGTGGCCCGGATTTCCGCGATTTCCGCGATCGCGTATCCTTTTATCGCCAGAATGGCGACGTCCCGCTCAGCCTGGGTCAGCGACCATGTCTGAAACCGCGCTTCCAGCACCTCGCCAAACGCGCCAGAGGCAACTTTCATCTGATCCTCAAGCCTGGCCTGACGGCTCAGCATTTTGCGCAGCTCGACGGTGGTGAACGCCAACCCACCAATCAACGCAACCGTGACAAGCAATTCGACAAGATCACTTTCTGCCAGAAAAAACGTTGAGTTGGGCCAAAAGTCTAGCACAATGTCCAACAGGAAATAGGCGCTGCAGATAGCCTGCACTGCAAATAAGGACCATAGAACTGTAGCACGTGTCATGATTTGGCCTTCGGTCTGTTAGGGGTGCGTCCAGAGCTGGACGCACCCCATTTGTGTCAGCTGTCGTCCTCGTCGTCGTCCAGCTCAATTTCCAGAACGGCGCCGGTTTCTGGCGAAACTTCGATCTCATAGGTCTTGCCCTCTAGTGAGGCATAAACTTCAATCTCGTCATCTTCGATTTCGAATTTTGCGATGGAATAGCCCTTGGCTTCCAAAGCCACGCGTATTGCACCCTCAGAGGATCCCAGCACATCATTCACGTTGATCTGTGCCATCGCCAAGCCCGGTGCCACAAAAGCCGCCAGCACTGCCAGTTTGCCAATTTTGTTCATTTGCCATTCCTTTCAAAGATATCAGTCACCGCGAGGCTGCGGTTGTCCTGATCTGTGCGGCTTGTCGGAACAACAAAATTGGACTTTTGGCAGAATTCAACCGGCTTAGGCCAAAGGTTTATGCTGAAAAGACGTTAGAGCGGCTATTACTTTCCGAACCTGTTCAGCACATTGCGCGTGATCTGCTCGACCTGACGATCATGACGCACAAGGCCCATCACCCATTCACACGTGCCCGCGGTGAAGACCTCTCCAAGCCCACGTTGCCAACAGATGACCGCCCCGTTGCCCCGGCTGCTGCGGTCCAGTGTCTCGTCTGTGCAAACGCCAAACATGCTTTCGGCCTTAAACACCGCATCAGAACTGCCGATATACAAGGTCTCGCCCCAGATTTCGTGGTCAGGCTCGATATTGGTCGCCAGACCAAGTGCGAGGATCTGTACGCCCAAATCCGCGCCATCCAAGCCGGTGGGAAAGGGCAGCCCGTCGTCCATTCTGTAATCCAGCCCGTCAACTTCATACCCGAAGATACGCGCTCCTGCGCCCAACTGGTCACCGTATCCCAGTTGCGCGCCTGCAAACGCCCAGTGGTCGGGTCGATAGACGGTAAACCCGCCGCTTCCCCGCCCGACACATCGGCCCAGACCAGCATAGACGCCCTTTAAGCCGTTAACCCCAAAGGTCTGCGCACCGGGCCAGTTGGCAGGAGAGACCTCCCACGCGGATGTCACGAGATGTTCGTGATCGCTGCCCACCAAAGGGTCAAGATCTGCGGTGTATTTATAGCAAACCTGGGTACGGCCCTGATCTTCGATCCGTGTTTGCCACAGGAAGTTTCCAGCAAACCGGGCAACCCGCCCGCCACCTTCGGTAAACCTGTCGACAGCGTGGCGCATATTGGCTGACCAATATTCGTCGTGGCCCACAAAAACAGCGCATTGGTAGTCCTTCAACAGGTCCGGGTCAGCCTCAAGATCATGCTGTGTTGCGAAATCGAATTCATACCCTTCCGCTTCGGCCCAGCGCGCGAAATGACGCTCGTAACTGGCCCATCCGGCCGAGGCATACTTCTTGGAATACCCATAGGAATAGGCCCATTCCATATAGGGGTAGCGCACCATCTCTCCCGGACTATGCGGTGCATCCGGTACAGCACGCGGGGCACCTGCAGGAAGTTTGCAAAATCCCCGTGTCCACGGCCGTTGGGTCGACACCACCGGAGAGAACGCATTGCCGTGGGGTCCGGTGATGCCTTCGTAGTGATTGGATCCTCCCCAGCAATTATAGGCCAGCCATGTCCCTGTGGCGCAGATCAGGACGTAAGGTGCTGCTGGTTTTTCAGCTGCGCGCCGCAGCAGGAACAGGTGATGCTCTTCCACCCGATCCCCATCCTGTTCAGCGCGCAACGTCACCAGATAGCCGCCTTCACGCCAGTCGTCCGGAATTCTGAACTCGTATGTCACCTGCCACCCGCACCCCACGACCGAGCAGTCTTTGGGCGTTCTCTGATGCACACCCTTCAAGCCGCTCTCGCGGTGCAGCACTTCGTAGGTAGTGCCATCGCGCCCGATCTCCAGATCCCACTCGCGAGCGGTGGTAGAAACGCGCAGTGCCAACTGTTCGCCCGGCGCATAAGTCATACGCTCTGTGTACCCCCATATCTCAAGAACGGACGCGTCCCGAGACGGTCCGATATAGTAGTGGTCGAGAATATGTCGCGCCTTGGCGCGGGTTCGGGGGGTGATGGCAGGGCCCTGGTTCTCGGAACGCGTCATGGGTTGGTGTCACTCCGGCAGGTAGCGGTCTGACCAGCTTTCACCTGCCGAACCGCTGGCGATCATTGCGTCAATTTCCGCATCAGAAAACCCGGTTTCGCTCAGGATTGATCGTGTGTCCGCCCCGTATTTTGGCATCGGTCCAGGGATTACGATCCTGGCTCGTTCAGGCCGCACGGCGTTCGGAGCAACAAGATCACACCACCGACCCATAGGGTGCAAATCATGCCGGATGACACTGAACGTATTCTGCGTCAGATCAACCTGACCAGAGCTTTCGAGATGTAAAACAGCGTCACGTGTGTCGTGCAGCGAACCCAGAGGCATAACAGTTGAAGACGTACCCTTGAAAGCTTCCTGCCAATATGCGGCGGGCTGCTTGGCAATCCGATCAGCCAGAGCTTTGGCTAAGTGTGGTTCTGGCATGTCAGCGACATCTGACAGTTCGTCAACTTTGCGTAGGGCGTCTCGTTGATCTTTTGGTGCCGCGAAGAAAAGCCAACCGTCAGCAGCGCGGTAGCAGTGGTAAAACGGGCCCCATCCCAACGCCGAACGCCCTGCGGGTTCGTCAAAAGGGGCGCAGGTTTCAAAATCATACATAAACTGTGCCTGAATGAGGTTCCCTGCCCCCGCCAGCGCTGCTCGAGCGATCCCGCCATTTCCGGTTTTCTGCAGCCTCACAAGGGCCGCGCCCAGCGCAACACAGGCGCAATATCCGGTCAGAACGTCGATCGTGCCGAAATGCGCATGCTCTTCCGGTGTCTCCATCCCTCCGCCAAAGCGCACCATCACTCCGGTCGCGGCTTGTGCCAGATCGTCATAGCCCAGATGGTCCGATTTGGGGCCGCGCGCGGGGCCGCCGAAGGCATCCAGTTGAACCAAAATGAGCTTTGGGTTGATTGCGGCCAGCTGCTCTGCGCCAAGGCCCAAGGCGTCGCGCTGTTCGTCCGTGCCGTTCATCGTTATGACGTCCGATGCTTCGATGAGCCGCCGCAAGGCATCCTGCCCCTGCTCTGAGCCGAGGTTCAGCAAAACGCTGCGTTTGCCGCGATGCGCATGCAAACCAAACACAACCGTGTTCCAAGGGTCGACTGACGGCTCTACCGGCTGAACCGAAGTAACCTGAGCCCCGTAGCGCGCCAGCGTGGAACCTATGGTCGGACCAGCGATGACATTGGTCAGATCCAACACTTTGAGCCCCTCAAGCCAACCGCTTTCCTCCACACCCGCCACCCCGTCGCGCAGTGGCTGAGCCCCGTAGCGCGCCAGCGTGGAACCTATGGTCGGACCAGCGATGACATTGGTCAGATCCAACACTTTGAGCCCCTCAAGCCAACCGCTTTCCTCCACACCCGCCAC
>NZ_JBXWSB010000174.1:0-7194 GCF_059613205.1 Ruegeria sp. BHSB064 | reverse complement strand
GATACCAAGCGGCATTTGATGAGTGGACTTTTACAAGGTGTGAGAACGTTATGATTGATTGGTTAAAGAAAAAGTTCTTTCTGGTGAAATGGGGCGGGGTGGCACGGCGGTGGCCATTGGAAAGGCTTATGGCCACGACCGACCTTGACCTCACGGATGCAGAGCTTGCCGAGCTGACTATTGGTATTCATTCATGGCGGCAGCTTATCCCGTGGTATCTGAAACGATTTGAAACGCTGAAAGACAAAGGCCAGTTTTACTGTTTTGGTGTTGCCCATGGCAGTACGGTCGAAGGTCTGGTGATGGGATTGCGGGACCGGGGAATGGATGTTCCCGATATGCATCTTTTTGACTCCTTCGAAGGGCTGCCGGCGGAAGATCCGGGGATACAGGTTCCTGCAGTGTGGAATGTCGGTGCGTTTGCCGCCCCTTTGCCTGAACTGAAAAAGAAGCTGACAAAACTGGATCTGCCCGAAGGTCAGTGCACGATCCATGAGGGGTGGTTTTCAGACACTCTCAAACCCGAGTTGGTGGAAAACGGTACGTTCAAGACAGCAGCGTATGTCGATATCGATGCGGACCTTTACAACAGTACGATGGATGTTCTGAATTTCATGTTCGAACACCGGCTGATCCAGGCGGGTACACTGATCGGATATGATGACTGGGGCGATACCGATCTGTGGACGGCGGGCGAAAGCCGCGCGCACAAGGAAATCATGGACAAATACAACGTGAAATGCGCCCAGCTGTTTTCCTGGGGAGAGCCGCCATTGATCCGAAAGCTGTTCCTCGTCGTTGACGTATAGGGTGTTTGAGTACCATCAGGCTGTGACCAGAGGTCCGCTGATGACACATCGCGGTTTTTTGGGGATTTTTCGGCAAAAGGGATTGGGTCTGTAATTGTGTTACGAGTGAGATTGCTATGATGAACGATGCGCAGAATGTGACGGGTTCAGAGGGTAGCCCTCTGATCCTGCCCAGGATAGCTCTGGGGCTTTGCGCCATGGCCCTGTTTGTGTTTGCCCTGACCGGGGCCGTCAGCCCTGCGGCTTTGGCTCGTGTCGAATACTGGTGGCTGATGATTGCCTCGGTTGCAGTGCTTGCGATCAGCGTCACCTTGCGTACGCCCTGGCAGCTGGCTGGTCTGGCCGCCGCGCTTTTTGTGGCCGGGCTGGGGGCGCAGCTGGCCATCCGAAGCCCGATCTGGTTTCAGCATGTCCGCTTTTCGCCGCCGCTTTTCGCATATTCCATGTTGGCCGTGATCGCGGCCCAGGGGGCCGTGACCGCGCTGGTATGGTGGCGGCGCAGGCTTGTGGGTCACGTCATCCGGGCGTGTTCAGATCTGGGGTGGGGGCGCGTGGTTCTGTTCCTGCTGGTGATGGTTGCGGCGTCAAAGGGGGTGATGGATTTCATCGCCTCTGAAACCTATCCGCGACTGGTCAAACATGTGATCATCGGTTCCCTGTTCGCGGGCCTGAACCTTGCAAGTTTCATCGCCATTCTGGCGGCCATGCCGGAAGACAGGCTGACCGGCCTGAGCACGCGGCTTGCGAAATCGCTCAGCCTGCCCGGAAGCGGCGATGAGATACGCAGATTTGACCGGGCCTTTCCCTATTGCCTGGCGATCGGGCTTTTCCTGATCTCAACCCTGATCAGCCTGGCGGCGTTCAGGGGCGTGCCGCATCTGGACGATATTCTATATGTCTTCCATGCCCGCTATCTTGCCGACGGTCTGGTGACGCTGCCGATCCCACCGTCAACCGACGCATTCGACCACTACCTGATGGACAGCTATCAGGACCGATGGTTTGTGACCACGTTTCCCGGTTGGCCGGTGCTATTGGCCTTTGGCCTGCAGATCGGAATGCCCTGGATCGTCAACCCGTTGCTGGCGGCCATCAGCGTGCTGCTGCTGCATCGCTTTATGAGAGTGCTGACCGATCGGGGGACCGCCAATCTTGCGGCCTTGCTCATGGCGATCTCGCCCTGGTACATCTCGATGGCGGCGACGCAGCTGATCCATACCTTCACCTATGCTTTGATCCTGGGGGCCTGGGTCCTGTTGTTGAAGGCACGGGAACGCCCCTCGGTTCTCCTGCCGTTTATTGCCGGGGCGCTTTTGGGGTGGCTGGTGATGACCAGACCGCTGGAAGGGTTCTACATAGGGGTGCTGACGGGGCTGTGGACGCTGAGTTTTCTGAAAGACAAACGTCACTGGCAGACCGTCATTGCCTTTGGCCTGGGCTGTATCGCAGTTGGGGCGCTGATCTTTCCTTATGTGATCCACCTGACCGGAGATGCGTTCTCGACCCCGCTGAACACCTATTACGACAAGTTCTGGGGACCGGGATCCAACGCATTGGGATTTGGCCCTGATATTGGCGCACCCGATTGGGGCAACGTTGACGTCTTCAAGGGGCACAGCCCGTTGGAAGCCCTGATCAATGCGCAGCAGAACCTGTATGAGCTGAACTTCTCATTGTTCGGTTGGGGTGGGACATCGCTGGCTTTTGCGCTGTTCTTCGTCTTGTGGGGCCAATGGACCCGACTGACCGCAGCGATGGCCGTGATCATCGTTGTGACAGCTGGGTTTTACGCCCTGTTCTGGTTCTATGGCGGGTTTTTTGCCGGACCACGCTATTGGTTCATGATGATCGTGCCGCTGCTGATCCTGACCGCCTTTGGGGTGGTGAGTGTTGTGCAGAGGCTGACCCGCATCTACCCTGCGGCTCTGGTGGCGCAGCGGATCGGCGGCGGGATTGTCCTGTTGTGCCTGTGCTCGGTTCTGGTGTTCGAAAGCTGGCTGGGGTTCAACCGATACCCCGGGATCAATGGCTATCACGCGGAATATCAGGACCTTGCCCGGCAGGAGCAATACCGTAACAGTCTGATGTTCATCTCGACGGATGTGGACAAAGAGTTCGGCAGCGCCTTCTGGCTGAACGATTTCAGCGCCACTTCGGACAGCCCGCTTTTTGCGCGTGATCTGGGACCTGAAAGCAATCGTGACATTGCCGCAGCCTATCCGGACCGGGTGATCTTCTTCGTCGATGGGCGTTCCTCAACCCGGGATCGGGTGGCGGTGATCAGCGGCCCCGTCTCTCTGGCTGATTTGGAGTAACGCCGCCCGTGCAGGGCTGCTGCGGTCCGAACCAGTGCAAGGGGCGGAGCCTTGGACGGAGTGTCAGAAATACTCCTTCAGTCTCTTGGACCGTTTGATGTCGGAAGGCAGCGCAATCAGGTGCCGCGCCAGCCGGGCGAGGGCTCGCATGCCTGGGATAGCTTTCAGCGCCGACATGCTCTGAGATTTGTTCAGAAACTGTTCATAGGCCTGGTTGTCGGCGTGCCGGAAATCCTTTGCATCGAGGTCCTTTCCGCCATTGTCGGTTGGGGCCGAGGCGACGGAGGTTGCCTTGCGGTTCACTTCGAACACGACGAAGGATTCATAGAAACGGATCCCCCAGACCCGCTTTTCTGACGCCTCCGAGACCAGCTTGGAAAAGCGTTTATTGATGCGATCTACCATGTTTGTGGCGTATTTTATGAACGAGCGGCTCTTGAACCCGAACCCTTCCATGTAAGAGGTGTGGGTGTCCTCGACGACCAGCAGACCGCCTTCGCGGATATGCGGCAGCAGGCATTCGGTGGTGATGATCTGCTGTTCGTATGTGTGGCCGCCATCATCCAGAAGGATGTCAATTTCGCCGACCTGTTTGGCCAGATTTTCCAGAAAGTCCGGATCGCTCTGGCTGCCGATGAAGATTTCGAACCCTTCCTGTTCCCATCGCTTTGCCTCGGGGTTCAGTTCAACGCCGATGATGCGGGCCTGAGGGCCAAAGAACTCGCGCCACATGAACAATGAGCCACCGCCCAGAACGCCGATCTCGATGAAGGTGATGTCCTTGCCGATATAGGGCGTAAAAAGCGTGTCATACACATCGAAATAGGTGCTGTGCTTTTTACTTTTATAGGGGCTGTTCTGATAAGCCTGATAGCTTTTGGAATTCATCATCACGTTTGCCTTGGATCGTACCATTTAAGAAATTTACAGATTGGGTCGCAGCTCGGGTTTTCTGGATCTGAGCTTATCGAAATAAACAGGGCGGCGGGCGCAAAATCCTCATTTTCGGGTCATGATAATGGCGTAGGACGAATAGAACGACCATTCATTGCGCGCGCACATGCGTGACAGACCCGCATCCAACTGCCGCAGACCAAACAGCTTATCATAATAGTGGTGCCCGTAATACTCATGCACCTTGATGTCGGAAAACCCGACATCCGCCAGCGCGTTCTGCATATACCGGGTCGAGCCGCGACACAGCGAGTAATAGGCCGGGAATTTGCCAGTGTTCTTGTTGTCGAACCGCCGGGGTTGCAACAGTTGAACCGCCTTGCGGGTGAGCTGTTCGGGAAACAGCCAGTTGATCAGGAAAGGCGAGGCAAAGATGGTCGGGACCAGGTGAATGGCCAGGCCGCCATCGGCCAGAAGGTGGTGCATGTTTTTGTGGAACTGCTTGCCGTCGGGCATGTGCTCGCCACAGAATTTCGACATGATCAGATCGAATCTCTGATCCACATGGCTGACATCGCCGCAGGCGTTAATCTGCAATGTGTCGAAATCATCCGAGACATGGGCGAGTTCTTCGGCGCTGATATCGCTGATGGTAAAGGACTGGATATGATCGGGCAGGGGCTTGTCACTGGTCGAACGGCTGGTTGTCCCGCCGATTTCCATGATCCGGGCCGGTTTTTCATTGGTGATGACGTCCCAGATCGTGTCCAGATAGTCCCGCCTGCATTCGGTATGCCAGCGTATGTCCGATGTCGCCATTCATTCCTCCGAAACCCGGCTTTGGATGCAGCGCTCCACCAAAAGCCAAAAATATTTACCAACGTCTTGCGCCCGTCACAGAAAACAGGCGCGACAAAGAAGCTCTTATTAATACATGCGGCACGGATGTGCCGTGACCGTCTGACTGATCTTTTAGATGAATGAATGCAACTCCTAAAGACAGATGCTCTGAGGTTTGCATGTTTCTCGCAACAAGGGGCCGGAAAAGACATGAGCGGGCTTCAGATTCCGAAGCCCGCTCATGTTGTGGTGATCAATCACCTTCGTTTTCAGGGATTTTTGCCATCAGGCGAACAAATCAGCAAAGCCTCCAAAAGACCCTCCGAAGAAATTCAACCCATCGTCGGTTTCAGTGCTGTCAGCGCTGTCAGTGTTGCCGCCGAAGGTCCAACTCCGGTCCGAGTTGCCCGAGAAACCTGAGAACACTCCGCCTCTGTTGAGGAAGATGTCGTCATTGCCGAAAATCTGAAACGGATTGAAAGCCTGACCCACGAACGGGCTGCCCTGATCTGCCGCGCTGCCGTTCGAGCCGAAATTCCCGAACGTGAAATTGTCGCGGGTACCACTGTTCCCGTTACCGGCCTGCGCAAACAGATTGCCGGCCCAGCCAGAAGTAAGGCCCGAACCCGATGAGGGCTGGGTGGTCTGGCCGGTATCTTGGCTTCCCTGGTCCTGACACAGGTCGATACAAATGAAGACTTCTTCAGTCTCGACAAACTCTTCCGCAATTTCGATTGGATTAGCGGGGGCTGTGTCAGGCTGATTTGCCGTATCGGCAGCCTGCTGCTGTCCGTCGGTGTCACCCTGATCCGAACCAGCAGCCGGTTGTCCTGCATCTGGATCAGGTTGCTGCTGTCCGGCATCTGGATCAGGTTGATTTGTTCCCGTTGTGGGTTGATCTGGATCCGGTGTGGATTGATCCGGTGCAGGCTGACTGGGCGGGGGTGGTGTCGGGTTGACGGAGGGCTGAGGTGCTCCGCCGCCAGAGGGGGTGGACGCAGCTGTGTTGCTCGTCAGCAAGTCCAGAGAGGTGCCCGGAGGGTTGGTGGTATAGATCGAGCCTGCGCCCAATGTGTCGGCCAAGCTGCCGGGTTTGACGACATATTGGGTGTAGCCGTCCGCCTGCGCGGTTGCCTGGTAGGTAAAGTTCTGATCGTACTCGCCAGGCTGGATCAGGGCGTTGTTGGATACATTCCAGTCGGATTGCCCTGTATAGCCGCGCACCTGTGACGCGATATTGTAATCGATCGTCACGTTTTTCGAGCCCGAGGTCACGTTGATCACCGGGATCTCGATGCCACCCGTCAGAGAGGCCACATCCAGATGCAGGACCGAGTTCTGCGTGATTGTCAGCCCGTTCGCACCATCAATGGAGATGCCGTGGAAATGGCCATTATAGATGGTGTTGCCCTGAATCAGCACGTTGTGATGCATGACATTCGGGTCGCTGGTATCCTTGCCGTCACCCCCCATCCAGATGGTCTGGGTGTGATCACCGTTGCCCATATCAAAGATGTTGTCGCGGATGGTGATATTGTCGCTGCCGCTGCCGTTGGCGCGCTGCACCTGGATCATGTCCCGGTGATCGTTGGCGCCAGCCATCGCGCCAAAGTCGTGGAAGTAGTTCTTGTCGACCAGAATGTTGTCGACGTTGTCAAACACCAGACCGTCAGACCGGATAGAGTGGATGTTGTTGCTGACGACATCGACCCCGTCGGAATTGGTGGCGATGACACCTTTCCACCAGCCTTTGAATTCCGAATTCGAGACAGAGACATTATCAGAGCTTTTGATGCCCAGACCGACCCCGGTGCCTGCGCCGCCGGCGTAATCCCCATCGAAGACCGAGTTGTTGAAGGAAATATTCGAGCTGTAGTCCACAGAAAACGGGCGTTGGAAATAGTAATCCCCGTTGCTGTAGGAGTAGTCGAAGTTGATGCTGTCGAACGTGATGTTCGAGGCCTGGTTCAGTTTGACCGTGGAGAAGCTGGCCGGTGCATTCGGATCGGCAGACTTGATTGTTACGGTCGACGCGTACTGAGTCCCGTTCAGGCTCAGATTCCCATAATCGCCTGCCGCAAGCAGAATTGTTTCGCCTCCGGTCGCCTGTGACAGAGCCTGGTCCAGCTCTGCTGCGGAGGATACTGTGATCGTTGTAGACATTCTACACCTTCTGAGTTCGTAAGCGCCCGAAAGCGCACAAGATCCCGCTCACCCAGATCGGAGGAAACAGTCGCGCGGCGGCGACACAGAGGCCAAAGTGCGGCTATATTTTGAAACTTGTGCCTGTTTGTAGACAATGATGCCTAAATGCTCTGGATTTATGAGCGTGCACG
>NZ_JBXWSB010000173.1:0-7224 GCF_059613205.1 Ruegeria sp. BHSB064 | reverse complement strand
GGCGAAACAGCACTGGGCTTCGTTCAACTCGGACACAGCGAAAGAGGTTCTGGTCTCTGGCGATGCTGATGTTGGAATGATCTATGACGGTTTTGCTGCAAAGGCCCGTCAGGAGAAGGCTTCGATTGAATATGCTTTCCCGACCCAAGGCTATGTAGCTTGGATGGATAGCGTTGTCTTGCTGAAGGACGCCCCGAACCGTGACAACGCGCTGAAGTTCATGGACTTCCTGCTGGAGCCGGAAAACATTGCCGCTGTCTCGAATTTTGCGCGTTACAACAACGGTGTTACCGGAGCATCAGATTTCCTGGATGCAGATCTGCTGGCGCAACCGGAAAACAACCCTCCTGAAACGGCAGGGCCCGGTGTATTCATCGAAGTCTGCGATGAGGAAACTCAGGCCGTCTACGACAAGATCTGGACTGAGTTGAAGAAGTAAGCTCAGCACAAAAACAAGGGCCGCGATCTGATCGTGGCCCTTTTTTCTTCGGCGGCCTCTGGTGGAACATGGAAACCATTTACTCAGAACAGCACAAGCTACGTGACGCAAAAACCGAGTTTTTTGGCGGAGAACTAATCCCTCCCCACGAAAAGCCCAGCCGCGCCGAGATTGTGCTTGAACGTGTCCAAAATCAGAAGCTTGGAGTGGTTTCGAAGCCTGAAGATTTTGGGTTAGCGCCTGTTCTGTCAGTTCACGACAAAGGCTTTGTCAACTTTCTTCAGACCATCTGGGACGACTGGAAATCTGAGGGCTTCAAAGGTGAGGCAATGCCGACCGCCCTTCCTGTCCGGCGCATGGTTCAGAAATGCCCGAAGTTTGTGGAAGGAAAACTTGGGTTCTATGCAAACTCTGTGGAAACCAGCATTACCGAAGGAACGTGGCAGGCGGCCTATGCCAGTGCTCAGGTCGCGCTGACAGGTGCCGCGCGCATCCGCGAGGGCGCGAAAAGCGTGTTTTCGCTTTGCCGCCCACCTGGTCATCACGCGTTTTCGGATACCTACGGTGGGTTTTGTTTTCTAAACAACGCGGCGATTGCTGCCCAATCTCTGTTAGATAGCGGCGCAACGCGCATCGCTATTCTTGACGTTGATTTTCATCATGGCAATGGATCCCAAGACATTTTCTACGACCGCGATGATGTATTGTTTGTATCCTTGCACGGCGATCCGATGGAGACCTTTCCCTATTTTCTGGGACATGCAGACGAGACCGGTGCAGGAAAAGGCGAAGGGTACAACCTCAATATTCCCATGCCCGCCGGTACAAACTTCGAAACCTGGCGCAAGGCATTGGTTGTGGGGCTGGAGAAGGTGCGGAATTTTGGTCCCGAAGCCCTGATCATTTCTCTGGGGGTGGACACGTTCGAAAATGATCCCATCAGCTTCTTCAAGCTCAAATCCGAAGATTTCTTGACGCTTGGCGAAGATATCGCACAGCTTGGTCTACCAACGCAGTTTGTTATGGAAGGTGGGTATGATTTGGACGAGATTGGAATAAATGCCGTCAACGTTCTTACGGGCTTTGAGAATGTCTAGGTCGTGTGTGGAACGACCTTAGAAGACCTAATTCCCATGTCCCAGGATTTCGGAACTGTGACACAGACCGTATCAATGGCTTATGTCGTCAAGGATACGATCCATCATTTTGTCGCAGGCGTTGAGCTGGTCGATCTCGATAAATTCATCCGGTTTGTGCCCCTGACGTTCCATTGAACCGGGACCGCAGACAACGGTTGGAATACCCAACTCGCTGAAAAATCCGGCCTCGGTTCCGAAGGCAACCTTGGTGGTGACGTTGCTTTGCGCAAGTTTCTGGGCATAGGCAATGACGCCTTCAGTCTCGACGACGGCCAGACCGGGATAGGCGTTATACTGTTCGACCTCGATCCGGGCCTCGGGGCAAAGGGCCTGATACCGGGCAGCAACCCGGTGTGCTGCATCCTGTATCTGGCGCAAAATGTCTTTTCCGTGATCCGAAGCTAAGTGTCGGTATTCAAAGGTCAGCTCCGCCCTGTCCGGAACGATGTTTAGTGCCTTGCCGCCTGACAGCACACCCACATGGAACGTGGTATAAGGCACGGAATAAGCCGGATCCGTGTTGCCGCGTGTCGCATAGGTTCCTTGCAGGCCACGCAATTCCTGCACAAAATCCGTTGCCAAATGCAGCGCGTTGACGAATTTCGGCGCCAGCGCAGAATGCCCGCTTTGACCGTGGCAGACGGCGCGCAGAGCGGCTTTGCCTTTGTGCCCAATGGCCACCTGCATCTCGGTGGGTTCGCCGACAAAACACGCACGGGGCTGGCCCAGCATCGGGGCAAGCCGATCCAGCATGTGTTGAATGCCAACGCAGCCGACTTCTTCGTCGTATGACAAGGCGATCTTGAGCGGTTCGCGCAAGTTAGCATCGCGGGTTCGATCTGCCAAAGCCATGACCGACGCCACGTACCCCTTCATATCTGTGGTACCGCGCCCATAGACACGGTTCCCTTCCCGGGTCAGGCGAAATGGGTCTTTTGTCCAGCTTTGACCTTCGACAGGGACGACATCAGTATGGGCCGACAACAGAATTCCATCGCCTTCCGGCCCCTTTTCAGCGTAGAGCCCGGTTTTGTCGCCACCGGGATCGGTGATCCGATGGACCGCAAAACCGCGCGCCTCCAGAAACTCTTCGACATACGCTGCAAGCTCGAGGTTCGATTTCTTGCTGACCGTGTCGAAGCCAACCAGTTTGCCGAGAATATCCAAAGTAGACGTCATTCGAATGGAACCTGTTTTTCGGATTGCCGAACGGTCTGATCCCCTAAGCATCGGGGACTCTACGCAAGCCTATACGACGCACAAAATACTTAAATCCGGGAATGGCGAAGCACAGGTTAGGTTTTCTCTAAGTTTCGGTGATCACGCTTCGTCCGTGGCACACAGACCCGGAAGTGTTCCCGACTTAACGGCCATTGCACAATGTTCGACAAAAGCTTTCAGGGTGTTGGTCTCATTCTCGGCCCGCGCGCGTAACAGGCCAAGCCGCATCGGGCGCACCTTTCCGGTCAATGGTACAAAGATCAGTTTCTTCCCGTCAGGAGACAAAGCGTTCAGGGGGCGAATATTCGCAATCGAAAAGCCAAACCCGTTGGCAACCAATGATCGCATCACCGACATATCCTTTGTACGTTCAGCAATGTTTGGCTTTATGTTTGCGTCAGTGAAAAACGACAAAAAGTACTCGCCGCTGAAAGGGAGGTCCAAAAGGACCATGGGGCTGCCCTGCAGGTCCGGAATGGCCAATTCGGTGCGGCTTGCCAATGTGTGATCTTCCCCGAGAACGACGTAAGGCGGAAGTTCGTGAAGAGGTTGGAATTCTAGATCGGTTGGAATGTCCAGATCGTACGTCAGAGCGATGTCCAACTCGGCCCGTCGCAGCTGGCTAAAAATTTCGGCCTGATTCAACTCACGCTGTTCGATACGCACATCAGGGTAGCTGCCTTCGAATTCGCGCCGTAGCCCCGGCAATACGATCTGAGCAAACGTCATCAAGCACCCAACGGACAAAGTGCCTTGAACCTTACCGGTGATTTCCCCGGCGAGCGTGGCTAATAATTCGGCTTCACGCAGGACAAATTCCGTGCGTTCCATGAGCTTGTGCCCGGCCTTGGTCAGCGAAAGCCCGCGTGCATGCTCGCGGACAAACAAAGTGACGCCGAACTCGACCTCAAGCTGCGTGATCGCCGCTGAGATAGACGGAGACGATACGTTCAGCTTGTCGCTGGCGGCAGCGATGCTGCCTGCCTTTCCTACCGCAACAAAATACTCAAGTTGCCGCAGCGTGTATCTGAAAGGCAATGGCACATCTCCGCTTGGCCGCTGATCAGGCTTTGTACTTGATCCACGTGGTCTTCAAAGCAGTATACTTTTCAAGCGAGTGCAATGACAAATCACGCCCAAAGCCTGACTGTTTCATGCCGCCGAACGGGGTCTGGGCCGATAGGGCATCCACCGTATTCACTGACACAGTTCCAACCACCAGCTTATCTGACACCCGGCAGGCGCGGGACAGATTGTCGGTCCAGACCGACGCGGCCAACCCATAGATCGAGTCATTTGCCATCGCCACCGCTTGCTCTTCGGTGCCAAATGGAATGACCGACAGGACGGGGCCAAAGATTTCATCCCGCGCCAGCGGGTTGTCATGCGCCACGTCGTCAAAGATGGTGGGTTGAACAAAGCAGCCTTTGCCGTCTACCGTGACACGTTCACCGCCTGTCACTAGATTGGCTGTATTCTTGCCCTCTTCCACAAAGCGCATGATACCTTGCGTTTGCTTCTCATCGACGATCGCTCCCATCTTCGACGCCGGATCGAGGGGGTCGCCCGGCTGCGTCGCCTGCGCGCGGGCGATCAGTTTCTCGACGAACGCATCCTTGATCGCGCGTTCGACATAGAGCCGAGAATTCGCCGAGCACACTTCGCCCTGATTGAAGAAGATGCCTAAGGCCGCCATGTCGGCGGCGGCGTCCAGATCCTCGCAATCGGCGAACACCAGATTGGGGCTTTTGCCGCCGGTTTCCGGCCAGACCTGTTTCAGGTTAGACTGGCCCGAATATTGCATGAACATCTTGCCGATAGCGGTCGATCCGGTGAAAGCCAGGCAGTCGACATCCATATGTAGGCCAAGTGCCTTGCCCGCAGTTGTGCCGAAACCCGGCACCACATTAAACACCCCGTCGGGGATACCCGCCTCAGCGGCCAGTTCCGCCAAGCGTAACGCGGACAGAGGTGATTGTTCTGCCGGTTTGAGGACAACAGAGTTTCCTGCAGCCAGCGCAGCGGCCGCTTTCCATGTCGCCATATCAAGCGGGAAGTTCCACGGTGTCACCGCGCCGACAACG
Organism: Ruegeria sp. BHSB064; assembly: GCF_059613205.1. Classification (NCBI taxonomy): domain Bacteria; kingdom Pseudomonadati; phylum Pseudomonadota; class Alphaproteobacteria; order Rhodobacterales; family Roseobacteraceae; genus Ruegeria; species Ruegeria sp. BHSB064. The sequence goes on along the minus strand of NZ_JBXWSB010000173.1, from coordinate 2,341 downwards.
CCCAGCGGTACGCGGCTGACCAGCGCCAGATCACCGGGGCCTGTGGGGGCGACCTCGTCATAAACCTTGTCGATGGCCTCGGCATACCATTGGAAGAAATGGGCCGAACCCGGCGCGTCGATCGTCACGGCATCCGTCACCAATTTGCCCATATCAAGGCTATCCAAAAGCGCCATTTCCTCCAGGTTTTCCCGGATCAAATCGGCCAGCTTCAGTAACACCGCCTTGCGATCCCCTGGTGCCATGCGCGACCAACGGCCATCCTCGAACGCGGTACGGCCAGCGGCGACGGCGCGGTTAATGTCTTCTTCGTCGCATTCGGAAACCGAGGTCAGAACCGCGCCCGTGGCTGGGTTGATGCTGTCGAAGGTTTTACCGGATGCGGCGTCAACGAACTTGCCGTCAATGAAAGCCTGCCCGCGGAAGGACAGCCCCGCTGCGCGGCTTTTCCAGTCTTCGTGTGAATAGTCCAACATGGCTCTCTCCGTGTTTATTCGTCGCCGGGCACGCCGTAAGAGGGCGCTTCGCGCGGATCGAGCGCGCGCTGGATGTAAGCGTCAAGCTGTGGTTTGTAGACGTCCCAGGCAGTTGCGATGGCCTCGATGGGGCAATCTTCGGTCCAGTCACAGCGCAGATCGGCGACAGGCCAGCTGACTTTGTCGACGATCTTCATGCCGGCCGAATGCACCGGCCCTGCCTCGCCTCCTGCGGCCAATCCGGCGCGCATTGCTGCGATCAAACGGTCTCCGATGTGCCCGGAGGAGGACAGGAACCCATCGACTATGGCCTGAGGGATGCCTTCGTTGTCCAAAAGGTTGCCGCCCGAGGCGACGTTTTCAGCCTGTGCCTGCGTCCAGATGCCAAGGCTGTTGGGACCGGAATGGATCGCAGTCCGCCCGTGGGCATCTACGGCAAGAACCTGACGGTATTCGATAAATTTTGCTTGCGCCTTCATGGCGTCGATAGCCTCGGGCGCGGACTTGCACTGTTCCATCAGATCAAGGGTTAGCGGGCCAAGGCTGGGGTCTGTCACGTTTTGCGACGCAACCGCACCCACGCCAGCGCGCGCAAAGGAACAGCGCGCGGCCACGGCGGGTGAGGATGACGAAATCGCCAAACCAAACATGCCGGTATCAGTGCAGCGGGCGACCAGAGAAAATGTCATGTGACTCTCCTAGAAACAGGCCGGACCGCGCTTGTGGGGCGAGGAAGGGGAGCGCGGTCGGGATTGTCGATCAATCTGACAGATCAATCAGGTATGACAGCGGTGCCGTCGATTTCGACCAGCCATTCCGGGCGCGCCAGCGCCTGAACCACCAGCCCGGTCGAAACCGGATGCACGCCTTTGATGTACTCGCCCATGGTGCGGTACACAGCCTCACGGTGGCGAACGTCAGTGATGTAAACAACCACTTTGACCAGATGCTCCATCTGGCCGCCCGCTTCTTCAATCAACTGCTTGATGTTCTGCATCACCTTATGGGTCTGTTCGACCGGATCGTGACTGTCGATATTGACCGCGTCATCCAGGTTCTGCGGGCATTGGCCGCGCAGGTAGACTGTTTTGCCGCCATGTGTCACGACGGCCTGGCACAGATCGTTGTCGAGGTTTTGCTCGGGGTAGGTGTCCGAGGTGTTGAATTTGCGAATGCGTGTATGCGCCATTTCGAAGTCCTGATTGCTTACTCTGCTGCGGCGGGGGCGATGATGGCTGCTTCACCGTCATATTCGGCATAAGCGCGTTGGATAGCGATCTGGTCAGAGATGTATTTTGCATCGTGCCAAACGCCCCAAATGAAGGTCGAGCCGCGACGCGATTGCCAGGGCAGACCAAGGAAGTAGATGTCGGGTTCGACAGAAACGCCGCGCTGGTGAATCGGCGCGCCTTTGGCGTCAAAGGCGTCCGCCTTGATCCAACTGAAATCCTGCCGGAAACCTGTCGCCCAGATGATTGTCGTGATTCCTTCCTTGGCAAAATCGACTGACGTCAGCGGATTGGTCAGGCTATCGGGATCGGGAAACTGCTTACGCGCCTCAGGCTCTTCCGGCAGATCAATGCCAGTGCGCGCAATATAGGCATCTGCCATGTCCAGCATTTCAAGGTAGTTGGCGTCACCGGCTGCGACATTGCGTTGGAGATCATCGGCAAATCTGAGAACGCCATTCTCGAAGCTCTTGGTCATCCCGGTAAGGGTCACACCTTCATTCCCCAAGCGCCGGAAATCCATTGTGTGCCCGCCATGCGCACCGCTGACCGAGATCGTGACGTGTTCCGTCCCAGGTTTCTGTGCCGCCATATCCCAGAGCCCCAGAACACCTAACCACCAAACGTTGTCGCGGG
>NZ_JBXWSB010000172.1:0-7408 GCF_059613205.1 Ruegeria sp. BHSB064 | reverse complement strand
ACCGCGACTGGAGATAGACGTTGTTGCTGCAAATGACTTACGAGACATACAGCGACGTGAGGCTGATATCGCAATCCGACATGTACGTCCAACTCAGCCAGATCTGACAGCAAAGCTTGTCGCCGAGGCCACCGCCCATTTTTACGCAGCACCTTCGTATCTTGATCAGGTGGGGCGACCAAAAAATGAAAACGAACTTGCGAAATTGGACTTTGTCGGGTTTGGGGACATCGACACGATGATCGGTTTTCTCGATCCGGCGGGCATAAAAGTCACCCGAAAAAGCTTCAGGATTGGCTCGCAAAGCGGGATTGTATCCTGGGAACTGGTGCGCCAAGGTTTTGGCATAAGTGTAATGTCGGATGATGTGGCTGCCTTGACACCAGGTATAGAGCGCGTGCTTCCCGACCGCGAGCCGTTTAAGTTCCCGATTTGGCTGGCGACGCACTCCGAGCTGCATACCGCACGAAGGATCAGGTTGGTGTTTGATCAGCTGGCGGATCAACTTAGCACAGGAAACATCCGGTAAACCAGGAGTTCGCTCTATGTCACAGTTTGTTCCAACGCTTTACTTGCTCTGTGGAAAAGTCGCTTTTGGAAGGCAAAGCTGCGACGCATCACCTTCACTTTTTAGACGTGCCAGATGAGGTTTGCCTGTGTCGACTTCACATGCGCAATAGAGAAGGCGCATGGCCAAATGCTCACAAAAAGCCTTCACTTGGTCGCAAACGCGTAGCGCGTGTCTTCGATGTACTGGACATGCTTGTCCGAAAATCCCCCCGCCGCGTTCGAGCTGAAGCTGGTGCCCTAAACTGACGTGTCGCCATATTCCAGCGGGTTGGCCAAAAAGTCGGTGGCACCTGTTTCGGCAAGCTCGGCACAGACCGGATGTTCAGCTGAAAGGTCGAGATCGGTCAGGCGTTTGCGCAGGGGGCCCGCTGGGTGATCAAAATTTCAACGGACTGACGTGCCACGCACCGGTCTGCACGCTTGCAGTATTCGATCCGGTGCGGGACTGATGGGTATTAGCTGACCGCAGACGCAAGGGTGGGATCATCTTCCAATTGCTTGAGCAGGCGCGCCTGTCTGACTTTGGGGTCCAGTTCGGGATCACTCAAGTAGGCCAGCATAAGGGGAACGTTTTCTTCGATCTGTTCCAGGGTCGCGACCGCCATCCCATGCGCCACGAAGGGCCGCAGATAGGTCATTCCCGACAGGATCGCCGTCTGCTGAAACGGTTTCAGAAACTCAGCCATTGAAAAGTTATTGTACCCACCTGCGTGATAGCTGTGCTCTGGACCACCGGTCGAGACAAGGATCAGCAGCTCACGCCCCTTCAATCGGTCACCGCCTGGCCCATAAGCGAAGCCATAGTTCAGCACCTGATCCATCCAGGCTTTCATGACCGGTGGTGCGGAATACCAATAGAATGGAAATTGAAACACGACACGGTCATGAGCCAACAACAAGGTCTGTTCGGTTTCGATGTCAAAGCGCATCTCGGTACCGCCAACGGCGGTCAGATCGCGGGTCGTTACATTGGATGCTTCAGAAAGCGCGTCGAACCAAGCGCGGTTGATGCGCGATTTGCTTAGATCGGGGTGAGCGGTTAGTACGAGGGTTTTCATGTTTCTGCCTCTTGTAGGAATGTTGCCGAATAATGCGTGATCAGCGGACGGCCATCGGGTCGGGTTTCAAAGCGCCAGTTTTCCTGAACGCGGGCTTCGATGTGGTCTCCCGCGATGGTCGTGGCACGAAACAGAACTTCGAACTGGGCTGCGCCGGTTGTTATTGCGACATTGCTGACGTGATGCTCGGTCGGGCGCTGCAAGGTTTCAAGCACGCCACGATACCAGGCACGCACGCGATCATGGCCGCTGAGTGTGGTGTCGACGTCTGGCATGTCCCAGTCCACATCTGGGTGGAGGTCAGGCAGGAATGCGTCGATCGGATCCAGCCTGTCAAACCTGGTAAACCAGTCAGCGATGAAACTGCGAATTTCGGGGTAATCGGTCACTTTAAGCACCTGTCGATGGTTTACTTGGCCAGTCGCTCAGGGACTGGAGCCAGCGAGTATTGGGACCAGAAAAACGTGTTTGCCGCATCCTGATCGGCGGACAGGTTGGTTGCTTCGACGATCTTGCCATTCTCGATCCGATAGACGAGGGCCCATGTCGTATCGACGTTCGGTTTGCCATCAGCGTTCGACCAGCCACGGTGGATATCAACCACATGGGTCTCATCCGCCCCGAAATAGATGGGCTCGGCCTGAAATCCGGCGATGCCCAATTGTTCGAAAAAGGCCAGTACCTCGTTCCGGCCAGTCTTGGTTCCAGACAGGGGGTGGCGACCCGGGATGTGCCATTTGACGTTTTCGTCCATCACGGCTGCGATGCCGTCCAGATCGTTGGCTCCATAGGCGGAAAAGAAGTCCTGTACGACCTTAATATTGTCTTCGGGGGATGCGGCCGTGGCGGTCTCTCCTGTGATCAGAGCAGCGGTGAGGGCAGCAACTTTGGTCAGAGTGTTCATCTTGTGTCCTCCTGAATACGTGGTGACAACCTTTTGGGCTGCGATGACACGAAGCTAACAATCCCGTAGAGGCGTGATAATTCACCCCATTAGCACTACTTTCATGTACGATATCGAATAATGAAGTAATTCGGGAACACGATGCGCCTGCCACTTGCCACGCTTGAAGTCTTTACCGCCATCTCGCGCCACGGATCGTTGCGTGCTGCGGCCGAGGCGCTGGGTATCAAGCCGTCGACCGTTAGCCATCAATTGAAAGCGTTGGAAGAACAGCTGGGCACTGCGCTCTTCATTAGAACAACGCGCTCGATCAGCCTGACCGAGGCCGGGCGCGCCCTAATCCGCGGCGCGGGGCCCGCCTTTGATCAACTCTCCGAAGCCGTCGAAAGCGCACGCAGCACCGGTCACGCTGCGCGGGGCACATTGAAACTGGCGATGCCAGAGTTTGCGTATCACCTCTATGTTGCTCCGATCCTCAAGAGTTTTGGCACCGCGTATCCCGAGATCGAACTGGAACTGTCGCTGACGGATGCGCTTTCAGACATACTCGGTGAGGAGTTGCATGCTGGATTCCGTTTGGGGGATCGTGTGGCACAAGACATGGTGGCGGTGCGGTTGACGTCGCCGCTTCCGGTGACTGTTGTCGCCAGCCCGGACTACCTGGCGGCACGGGGCATCCCGGATAGGCCGCATGATTTGTTGGGGCACACCTGTATCCGCTACAGGTTCCAGTCTTCAGGCCAGATCGCGCCGTGGAGCTTTCAATCGAGCGAAGGAGAGTATTCTGTCGACGTTCAAGGCAATCTGATCGCGAACGCCCTTCCTGCTACTGTCGATCTGGCGAAGAGAGGGTTAGGGTTAGCCTATACCTTCAGGGCTTATGTCGCCCCACAGATTGATAGCGGAGTTTTGACACCAGTTCTTGAGGATCACTTAGGTTTGACTCCCGGTATTTTCATGTATTTCCCTCGCGAGTACAAATCTATGATGCCCTTGAGGCTGTTCATCGACCACATAAAGCGCCAACAAAGCGTTTGACCCTGCGCGCGCAGTTCCAACATATCGAGAATTGCAATCCGGAGCCGCTCATTGCCCCTATGATAAGCAGATATTTACCCGTCTGAAGCAGTATCTTTCAAAAACCAGGCAGTCCGGTGCAAGTATCCCTGCCGGCGACAGCGTATCTCAGGTGTCATCGGGCTTGTGCCCATCCAGACAGATTTTGGGAGATACCGCTATGAACACCCTCGCCCTGAACACCGCCGCTGCGCTGATGGCTTCGACGGCCGCGATTGCGCAGGTTGAAACCCGCACTGTAACCTTTGAGAACGAAGGCGCCATCCTGACCGGCACGCTGTACCTGCCAGAAGAACGCGGCGACGCGCCTTTGCCCACGGTTGTCGTCACCGGAGCATGGACCTCGGTTCAAGAACAGATGCCTGCGAACTATGCTCGCGAAATGGCTGAGCGCGGCTTTGCTGCCTTCACCTTTGATTTCAGGGGCTGGGGCAAATCGGGCGATCTGCCAAACAACGTGCGCTTCGTCGAAAGCCCAAAGGCCAAAACCTCGGACATCAAGGCAGCGTTTGCATATGTTGCGACCCTTCCTGAGGTGGATGCCGATCACATCAACGGGCTCGGGATCTGCGCTTCGGCCGGGTACATGGTCGATGCCGTTTCCGGTAATCCGCTGGTTCAGCGGCTGGGTTTGGTTGCACCCTGGCTTCAGAATGAAGAGATCGTCGAAGCAGTTTATGGCGGCAAAGAAGGGGTTGCCGGGCTGATTGAGGTGTCCCATGCCGCCGAAGCCGCAGGGGGTCAGATCATTCCTGCAGCAGGCCCCGAAGGTGCCGAGGGCGTTCTGATGCCGATTGGTGGGTATTACTATGAGGCCGATCGTGGCGGCATCCCCGAATATGACGACAAGTGGAACAATGCAGGCTGGGAAGGCTGGCTGACCTATCACCCCGCCGACAATCCACAACGTTTGGACAAGCCATTGGCCATTGTGCACTCGGAAAGCGCGGCGATTCCTCAGGGTGTGCAGACCTTCCTCGCCGGTTTTGCAGGAGAGGCGACCGCCCAGTGGCTGGAGGATGTCACGCAGTTCGACTTTTACGACAACCCCGAGGATGTGACCCGCGCGGCCGATACCGTCGCTGACCACTTCCGCGCCGGTTCGACCAAATAAGCCTTATTTGGACGCTGAATAGTTTTCAGCGTCCACCGTCATCTATTAGGAGCATCCTCATGCACAGAAAACTCACATCGACCCTTGCTGCCGTCTCCATGATCGGAACCGCAGCTTTCGCCGATCAGCATGCCACCATTTCAACCGCGATCACCGATATCGCAGCGGGCGCTGACCGCCACGACTGGACCCGCGTGCGCGGCGCTTTTGCCGATACAGTGACGACCGACTACACCAGCCTTTGGGGCGGTGACCCGGTTACCCAACCCGCCGACGAACTCGTCGCAGGTTGGTCCGCATTCCTGCCCGGTTTCGACTCGACGCACCACATGGTAGCCAATCACACGATCACCTCTCTGTCCGATACATCCGCCTCAGCCCAAGCCGATTTCACTGCAACCCACCGCATTGAGGATGGCTTGTGGGTACTGGGTGGACGCTATGACTATGCGCTCGAAAAATCCGGGGACCGCTGGGTTGTCACATCGATGACCATGACCGCACTTTGGGAAATCGGAGATCGCGACCTTGTGGCGCTTGCCGGCCAGCGCGCGGCCGAGGCGAATTGAAGGAAGGAAACATGATCAGTCAGCGCATCGCACTCGTGACCGGAGCCAATCGCGGTATTGGTAAAGAAGTATCCCGGCAATTGGCCCGAGACCATGGCATGAAGGTTTTGATGGGTGCGCGTGATCTGGCAAAAGGGCGGGCTGCTGCGGATGAGATCGGATATGGGGTGGAAGCCTTGGAAATGGATGTCTCAAGTCCGGACTCTGTCGCCGCCGCCTTCTTTTTGACGGTTGAACCTGTCTACGGTCGTCTCAATGTTCTGGTGAATAATGCGGGTGTGGACTATGACACCGATCAACAGGTCCACCTCGCCGATCTGGACCGGGTACGTCGAGCGTTTGGTACGAATCTTTTCGGCCCTTGGGAGACGACGATTGCGGCGGTGCCACTGTTGCAACGAGGCACGGATGCCCGGATCGTCAACGTCTCATCTGGCGCGGGGTCGCTGACCAGCATGTCCGCCGGCACGCCCGGCTATGGCGTATCCAAAGCGGCTTTGAACGCGCTCACCCTCAAGACCGCTGCTGCGTTGAAGCCTCAGGGTATTCTCGTCAATGCCGTGTGCCCCGGCTGGGTTGCCACGGATATGGGGGGCGGGGGACGTCCGATTTCCGAGGGCGCCAAGGGCGTTGTCTGGGCTGCGACCTTGCCGAAAGGCGGCCCGACCGGAGGGTTCTTTCGCGATGGCCTCGAAATTGATTGGTAGGGTTAGCCGGGCGTCATGAAATCTACCAGCTTTCTGACCCGCGCAGGCAACAGGCGACGACTGGGATAGACGGCGAACATGTCTCGCGTCATTGGTGTCGTATCCGTGACCTGCAGCTGTTGCAACTCATCGTCCACCAGATCCAAAGGCAGCATCGCAACACCCAGATTGCGGCGGGCGGCCTGTGCAATGACATCAAGGTCGGTCAAGCTGTGCGCGATCTGCTTCGGATGCAGTGTTTCCCCACTCTCAAGCATCCAGGGCTGTCCAGCCGTCAGCGCAGGCTGCGCCAGAAAGCTGCGCCGTGATACTGGGCCGTTAAACCCGCGTTCCTGGATGAAACTCAAACCGGCGCAAAAGCAGTAAGGGACTGACCAGAGCCGTTTCGCGACAAGGCTGGAATCTGTCAGCGGGCCGACCCGAAAGGCCAGATCAATATTGTCGCGAAAGAAGTCCAGCATGACGTTTGTTGTGGTCATCTCAAGCGCCACATCAGGGTTCTGTTCCGCGAAATCCAACAGCCTAGGGCCAATGGTCGTGCGCGCGGCCAGCGGAGGCGCCGTGATGCGGATGCTCTGGCGTCTCGTGTCGTCGGTAAAGCCCGCGACACCCTGCAGCGCCTCGATCGGGTCCTGGCATCGATCCAAAAGGCGACGACCTTCTTCCGTCAGGCGAACCTGACGCGTCGTTCGCTCGAACAGTTTGGTGCCCAAGTGGTCTTCCAACTCCGCAATCCTGCGGCTGACCCGGCTGAGCGGTATCCCCAGCCTCTCCGCAGCTTTGGAAAAGCTGAGATGGTTGGCGACGACAGTAAATAGGGCAATGTCATTGTAGATCATTATTCTATTTTTGAGATTATTACTCCCAATATCAACTATTATCATTCTATTGAGCGGGCCCTACCTTCTGCGCAACAGAAGGAGACAACCCATGCCTTTCGCCACTGAAATCAGCCAAACCGGCAAGCCGGAAGTTCTGCGCAAAACCAACCGGGCGACCCCAACCCCCGATACCGGGGAAATCTTGATCCGGAACAAAGCTGGGGCGGTCAACTTTATCGACACGATCATCCGTCGCGGTGAGATGCCCGAAGGGATGATGCCCGACCTGCCTCACGTACCCGGCGTCGAAGGGGCCGGAGTGGTTGAGGCGCTGGGTGAGGGGGTACAAGGCTTCTCTGTTGGGGACCATGTGGCGTGGATGGGGCCGATTGGAGCAGGTGGATACGGCACCCATTCGGTGATCGCTGCGCCATACGTCACCCGGTTGGCCGATACCATGGACTTCGAAACCGCAGCCGCAATCCCCGTCAACGGGATGACCGCCTACCACATGCTGGTCAATCTGGGCGGCGCAGCGGCGGGCAAATCCGTACTGGTTCACGCAGCAGCCGGGGGCGTCGGTACAAT
>NZ_JBXWSB010000171.1:0-7302 GCF_059613205.1 Ruegeria sp. BHSB064 | reverse complement strand
GCGCGGCAATGAGCAAGACACCTGAAAAACAGCCGGGTGATCCAAACACAACCGGCCATTCCTGGGATGGGATCGAGGAATTCGACAACCCGATGCCGCGCTGGTGGCTGTGGACCTTCTATGCGACCATTTTCTGGGGTCTGATCTATACGATCATGTATCCGGCATGGCCGCTGGTTCAATCTGCAACAGCAGGGGTTCTGGGATGGTCCTCGCGTGAGCTGGTTCAGCAGGAGCTGGTTTCGTTCGAAGAGGCAAACGCCCCTTGGAATGCCAAGCTGGTTGAGACACCGCTGGAAGACATCTCGAAGGACCCCGAACTGCAGCAATACGCTGTAAACTCTGGCGGTGCCGTGTTCCGCACGTGGTGCGCACAGTGCCACGGTTCCGGTGCTCAGGGCGCGCCCGGCTTCCCCAACCTGTTGGACGACGCCTGGCTGTGGGGCGGTACGCTTGAAGATATCGAGTACACCGTTGCCTATGGCATCCGGAACGAAGAAAGCGACGATGCGCGCTATTCTGAAATGCCGGCCTTTGGTGAGATTCTCGAAAGTGAAGAGATCACCCAGGTTGTCCAATATGTCATGTCTCTGACCAATGCGCAGACGGACGATGCGGCGGCGCAAGCAGGCAAGGTTGTCTTTGAGGACAACTGTGCTGCCTGCCACGGCGAAAACGGCCAGGGCGACGTCTTCCAGGGCGCGCCGAACCTGACCGACGCAATCTGGCTCTATGGTGGCAGCGAAGAGGCCCTGACCGAAACAGTCACATACAGCCGCTTTGGCGTAATGCCCCCATGGGAAAACCGCCTGACCGACGCGCAGATCCGCGCCGTGACGGCCTATGTCCACCAGTTGGGTGGTGGTCAGTAAACTATAAGGAACACCTTCGGGCAGTTCGCTGCCCGAAGGCTGTGGCACCGGCTGTTCCATCTGTTCGCGCGTTTCCTGAACAGCCGGTGCCCACTTTTATCACATTCTGCCTGTTGAGTTGAGCTGTCTGCAGTGATGCGGGCGGCTTTGATGCGTCCGGGCAGGCACAGCCTTGGGCTGCGACAATTGGTCGGTATGTGATCAAAGGTTGACCCGCGACACGGCGCGTTTCGCCAAAAACACAGTTTTTCTGCTAAATTAAGTGAAAAAGCGGGCAAAACACCTTTGCTCCGACACTCTCAGGGTCGGTTGATTTGCAAAAGATGTGTGTTCGATGCGCGTTTTGACCCATGTCAAAGTTCGCTTGCCCGTGATCTGGAACAAGTCGCCTTCAGAAGACCCATTTGTGGAGCCAGCCAGTGAGCGATTCCGATCCCGCCCCCAGCCTTTACGCCCCCAGAGAACCGATCTTTCCAAGACGTGTCTCAGGGCCGTTTCGGAACCTGAAATGGATCATCCTGATCGTGACATTGGGCATCTACTATGTGACGCCCTGGATCCGGTGGGATCGCGGACCAAGCCTGCCGGATCAAGCAGTATTGCTGGATTTGGCGAACCGTCGGTTCTATTTCTTCTGGATCGAAATCTGGCCCCACGAATTTTACTTTGTCGCCGGTCTGCTCATCATGGCCGGTCTGGGCCTGTTCCTGTTCACTTCGGCCCTAGGGCGTGTCTGGTGTGGTTATGCCTGCCCGCAAACGGTTTGGACCGACTTGTTCATTCTGGTTGAACGTTGGATCGAAGGGGATCGAAACGCCCGTCTGCGCCTGCACCGGCAAGAAAAGCTCGATCTTCGCAAGGTCCGGCTGCGGGCCACGAAATGGACCGTCTGGTTCCTGATCGGTCTGGCAACCGGCGGGGCCTGGGTCTTCTATTTTGCAGATGCCCCGACGCTTTTGGTGGATCTGGTCACAGGCAACGCGCATCCGGTGGCATATACGACGATGCTGATCCTGACCGGCACCACGTTCTTCTTTGGCGGTTTCGCCCGCGAACAGATCTGTATCTACGCCTGCCCCTGGCCACGCATTCAGGCGGCGATGATGGACGAAGATACGCTTGTTGTCGGCTACCGTGAGTGGCGCGGCGAACCACGGGGAAAAGGCAAGCGGACCGCGGATTCCGAGTTGGGGGATTGCATCGACTGCATGGCCTGCGTGAACGTCTGCCCGGTTGGGATCGACATTCGCGATGGTCAGCAGCTGGAATGCATCACCTGCGCCCTGTGTATTGATGCCTGCGATGACATGATGGCCAAGATCGGTAAGCCGCGCGGGCTGATTGATTATATGGCCCTCAGCGATGAAACGCGCGAGCGGTCAGGGCAGCCGCCGAAAAGTGTATGGACGCATATATTCCGCGCCCGCACGATCCTATACACGGCCCTGTGGTCGCTGGTTGGTTTTGCGTTGCTGTTCGCTTTGTTCATCCGCTCGGATATTGACCTGACAGTTGCACCGGTTCGCAACCCGACATTTGTGACCCTGTCCGATGGCACAATTCGCAACACCTATGACGTGCGTCTGCGTAACAAACATGGCGAAGATCGTTTGTTCACTCTGTCTTTGGCAGGCGATCCGGCTATGCGTCTGGAAATCGAAGGCACAAACCTGCACACTGTGAATGTTCCGGCAGATACGGCACAATTGACCCGAGTGTATATCATCTCGTCCCGCGACTCGGGCCCAGCCGGAGCGGATACAACGCCGGTCCGCATCTGGGTTGAAGACCTGAGCAGCGGTGAGCGGGCCTATAAGGACACCACGTTTAACGGACGGGGGAACTGATCATGGCAGAACGGAAATTCACCGGAAAACACGCTTTGGCGGTATTCATCGGCGCTTTTGGCGTGATCATCACCGTGAACCTTGTGCTGGCCTACAGCGCGGTCAAAACCTTCCCGGGGCTTGAGGTCAAAAACTCGTACGTGGCCAGTCAGGAGTTTAATGAACGTCTGAAAGAGCAACAGGCTCTGGGGTGGACCGTTCGGGCCGAAACCAAGGGCGGGTTGCTGATCCTGCACATCACTGACGAAAGCGGTGCGCCGGTTCAGGTCAGCGAGTTACAGGCCGTTGTGGGCCGCGCGACCCATGTGCGCGAGGATTTCGTACCGGATTTCACCTTTGATGGCACGGCTTACGCCACGCCCGCCACGTTGGGCGAGGGTAATTGGAACATTCGTCTGGTGGCACGGGACAGTGATGGCGCCGAGTTTTCGCAGCGGGTTCCGCTGTATGTGAAGGGATAAGCGATGACCGCGCAGCTTTCTTCCGGCACCGCAGCCTGCCCGGGCTGCCTTGCGGCACCGGTGGAACCCGCCCAGCCGATTCTGGAGGAAGTGCAGATTGCACTGTCATTGCCAGGTATTCACTGCTCGGCCTGTATTGCAACGGTTGAGCGGGAATTGAACGCGCATCCCGGCGTCGAAGATGCACGGGTGAACCTGACCCTGAAACGCGCGATGATCAAAGCAGCGCCTGAAACGCGTGCTGTCGATCTGATCCCTGTACTTGAGAAAGCCGGTTTTGAAGCGCATGAGCTCGATCCGGGCGCCTTGTCGGCCACACAGACGGACAAGGCAGGGCGCGACTTGCTGATGCGCCTGGCTGTTGCCGGGTTTGCTTCCATGAACGTTATGCTGTTGTCGGTTTCGGTCTGGTCCGGGGCCACTGACGCCACGCGGGACATGTTCCACTGGATTTCTGCCGCGATTGCTCTGCCTGCCATCGCGTTTTCAGCCCAGCCCTTCTTTGCCAATGCCTGGAGCGCCTTGCGGGTGCGCCGTCTGAACATGGATGTGCCCATTGTGCTGGCGATCTTGCTGGCGTTGGTCACATCGCTTTGGGAAACCGCGCTGAGCGGCGAGCACGCCTATTTCGATGCGGCTCTGACCCTGACCTTCTTCCTTTTGGCGGGTCGCTATCTGGATTACCGCACCCGTGCCGCAGCCCGATCCGCCGCCGAAGAACTAACCGCGCTTGAGGTGCCGCGCGCAATCCGTTTGGTGGATGGCGTGGAACAAGAAATCGCAGTTGCTGATCTGAAGGTGGGCGATTTGATCCTTGTGCGCCCCGGTGGTCGTATGCCTGTGGATGGTGAGATCGTGTCGGGCCAGTCCGAACTCGACCGCTCGCTACTGACCGGAGAAACGGTGCCTGTTTTTGCCGAAATCGGCCAGTTGGTCAGTGCGGGCGAGGTCAACCTGACTGGTCCTTTGACATTGCGCGCAACAGCAGTGGGCGAGGATACGTCGCTGCACCGTATGGCGGATCTGGTGGCCATCGCCGAATCCGGTCGTTCGCGCTATACGTCGTTGGCTGACAAAGCGGCCAAGCTTTATGCGCCGGGTGTACACATCCTATCAGCGCTCAGCTTTGTGGGATGGTACATTTACTCGGGCGATATCCGCACAGCGCTGAACATTGCGGCGGCGGTTCTGATTATCACCTGCCCCTGTGCCCTGGGTCTGGCTGTTCCAGCGGTGACAACCGCCGCGTCGGGACGGTTGTTCCGCAAAGGCATGTTGATCAAACACGCAACCGCGCTGGAGCGGCTGTCTGAAGCTGACACAGTGGTGTTCGACAAAACCGGTACTCTGACCTCGGGTGCGCCGGAACTGGTCAATTTGGGGGATCATTCCCGCGCGAAGGTCGAAGTTTCCTTGGCGCTGGCCGAGGCGTCGGCACACCCATTGTCTGTGGCATTGGCGAAAGCCGCGCGTGAGGCCGGTATCAAACCTGCCAACGTGCGGGGTGTTGTTGAAGTTCCCGGTTACGGCACCGAAGGTGAATACCGTGGTCAACGCGTGCGTTTGGGCCGGGCCGCTTGGGTCGGGGCAGAGCAGGGGAGTGAAACCTCAGCTTGGCTGGCGATTGGCGATCATGCGCCTTCGGCCTTCCGGTTCTCGGACGCGTTGCGCCCGGGTGCGGCCGAGGCCGTGGACACTTTGCGTTCCGCTGGTAAGCATGTGGTCCTGATGTCCGGCGACTCGCAGGGGGCTGTGCGCGCGTTGGCTGAAAAGCTGGGGATCACAGATTGGATTGCCGAAGCATTGCCGCAGGACAAGGCGCAGCGCATACAGAACCTCAGCGATCAGGGTCATCACGTCCTGATGGTGGGCGACGGGCTGAACGACACGGCGGCCTTGGCGGCGGCGCATGTTTCGATCTCACCGGCATCGGCGCTGGATGCTGCACGGGTGGCGTCGGACATTGTGTTGTTGGGCAATGACCTGAGCCCCATCGCGGATGCGTGCGACACGGCGGTCAAAGCGACAAAACGCATCCGCGAAAACTTCCGCATCGCGACCGTCTACAACGTGATTGCCGTTCCTTTGGCGGTGATCGGACTTGCAACTCCATTGATCGCGGCTTTGGCAATGTCGACCTCGTCGATCACCGTGTCACTCAATGCTCTTCGGCTGAGGTAACCAGATGGAAGTTCTTACCTATCTGATCCCGATTTCCCTGCTGCTGGGCGGCGTTGGTCTGGTCGCCTTTATCTACACTGTTCGTTCGAACCAATACGAAGACCCCGAAGGCGATGCGCGCCGGATCCTCAGCGATGAGTGGGACGACAAACCCAAACCCTGACCGCATTGGGCAGAGTTGATCCAACTGCCCTTGAAATTGCCGCAATGCCCGGTTATGTCCGGGCCATCCGCTAGCAGAGAGAACACGCCAAATGGCCACCACCAACCCGATTCAGTTCATTCAGCAAGTCCGTGCCGAAGTGTCCAAGGTCGTCTGGCCGACCCGGCGTGAGGTGCTGTTGACCACGGTTATGGTTTTCATCATGGCGGCGCTTACGGCTGTATTCTTTGCGTTGGTCGATCTGGGCATCCGGGGTGGTCTTCAGCTGATCCTGGGCGCGTTCAGCTAAGCGCCGAAACGCTGTAGCCCCCTTGCACTGCAGGCAATGTCAGAGTAGTTGACGCAGGACTATTCGGAATGGGCGTGTGGCGATTCGGGCTGCGCGCCGCTTTTTATTCCGGATGATGTGATAAGATTTCAATGACGGGCGTATCCGGTAAATCCGATACCCCGAAGACAGACAAGGACGACAGGTTCATGGCGAAACGGTGGTACTCGGTCAGCGTTCTTTCGAATTTCGAAAAGAAGATCGCAGAACAGATCCGCACGTCGGTGGTTGAGCAGGGCCTTGAGGACGATATCGACGAAGTGCTGGTGCCCACCGAAGAGGTGATCGAAGTGCGCCGGGGCAAGAAGGTCACCACCGAGCGCCGCTTTATGCCCGGCTACGTGCTGGTGCATATGGAAATGTCGGATCAGGGCTATCACCTGATCAACTCGATCAACCGCGTCACCGGTTTCCTTGGCCCGCAGGGTCGCCCGATGCCGATGCGCGATGCCGAGGTGAACCAGATTCTTAACCGCGTTCAGGAAGGCGAAGAAGCGCCGAAACTGATGATCACCTTCGAAGTGGGCGAGAAGGTCAAGGTCAACGACGGCCCGTTCGAGGATTTCGACGGCATGGTCGAAGGCGTGGACGACGAGGCGCAGAAGCTGAAGGTTTCGGTTTCTATCTTTGGTCGCGAGACACCGGTCGAGTTGGACTTCACGCAGGTTACTAAGCAGAGCTAATTGCTCAGATCGAATTTGTAACGCCGCGACGCAAAGAGCGCCACGGCGTTTTTTTAGCAGCTGAATTTGTTCAGTGACCCGTTTTTATTGCGCCTGAACCATAGCCGCGCGCAACAGTTGCGGACGGTCGGACTGGGACGGTAGGAAGACGGCCTCTGATCCAGTGTCCAGCGCGGTAAGGCTCGCATCATACCACTGCATCGCAAGATCGCGGCGTTCCTGAACGCCGAAGCCCTCGCGCAGGTGGTGGCCGATCAGCTCGCCGTAAGCGGGTTCACCCATCGCGACCAGCATCAGCGCAGAACCGATCGCGGCATCCATGTTGTCCTGACGGTATCCAATGGCCAGACAGACTTTGCTGGTTGCTGCCAGATCTGCTGGGCTGAGTCCCGAGTCCAACGCAAGCTTGCGCATCTGGGTTTCCGCGTCTGTTTTAGAGCTGAGAGACAGCGCAACAACCTGAGGTGCCAACATGTCGCCGTAAGAGGCGCACTGAGCAGCCACCTGATCCGGTGTCAGTCCCTGAATGTCCTTCATAAGATCTTCACCACGCCCCATTGCATAGCTGCGGGCGAGACAGAACTGTTCGCTGAGCGCAAAATTAGGGTCAGACATGTTTGACAGAGTTGTGTATCCGCCATTGGTCGATGTCTGAAGCATAACCGCACTGCATCGATTGGCGAGCGAAGGACCTCCGGTGCCGCCGGAAAACAGGCTCGGCAAGCTGGCCGAAGTTGTTTCAGTCGCGCCTGTCTGGGGTTCGGCTG
>NZ_JBXWSB010000170.1:0-7459 GCF_059613205.1 Ruegeria sp. BHSB064 | reverse complement strand
TAAGCTGAATGGCTTTGAGCTGTGCTCGTGCCCTTTCGCTGCCTTCAGGAAAAACTGACGTGTAGTAGTAGCGGAACCATTGAATGTCCCGGGCCGTATCTTCGAGAAATATAATCTTCATTGGCTGTTGGATTGCCCGCTTGCTACCGGAGCCGAAAGTTCATTCTCGGTATCCCAGCTGTCTATCCAGGCATTCATTTCGTCTGCCGTGATGAACTTGCCTTGGTCTGCTTTTTCAACAGCCGCATCAATGGCTGCACGTTTAGCGGCTTTGGATTCTAACATCGTTCTAATTGCCCGTACGGCGAGTTGTGCAGGCGGTCGATCTTCGATCGCAGCTTCCCGTTCCAGGGTCTTTCTCAGGTCTTCATCGAGACGGATTGAATATGGGCTGGTACTCATCGCAATCACCTGTTTCCGTATTGTAGTACAATGTAATACATTGGCATTCTATTTACAATAGACCGATGGCATGTACTGCACCTATTGTTCTGAACTCATGAGCGTGAGGAGATATCATGGGTATGGCCTGCACTTCCGCGGATTTTTGAACTATGCGTCAACAATGCGGTTGGTTGCATATCTCCCCGATCGATTTTCGAGATCAGTGAGATCAAATAAGCTTGGTGAGATTTAATATTCTCAGCTCGTTGGAAAATATATCCGAGCACCATGAAACGGAGAGCTGGGCCATGTGTCGATTTCATAGCATACCAGGTCTGACCAAATCGTAAGTACTCGGCGATATCGTCCATAAGCCGGTCACAATGTGACTGATCCCGGGCAAAGCGAAGTTCCGAGCACAAACGTGGAAAGCTGCGCTCCATTTGATCTGGAGAAACTTGAACCTGAGAATGTTTTTCTTTCTTAACTATCGGATTCAAAGAGTCCTCTTTGTGCCCCTCATTTTCATGGTCATAGGCCCTCATTTTTTCGGTATGAGCCGGTGTTATCTCTGAGATTTCCACAGAGATTTCAGCCAGAAGTTTCCGGAGGACACGCGCATCCGGCTTACGGCGCAGCGCATTGCGCACGGAGGTCATCAAATCTGTGATAGAGCCACCGTCTGCTACAAGCTCTTTCAGACGAGCCAGAGCGGCCGATACCTTGTCGCGGAGTAACGTGAATTCGAGAACGCGGTCAGCATGCTTCTGGGCTTCCTGGAGGAACTCAGCATGCCGTTCAGACAATGGCATCAGGGAAAGACCGGTCGCTGTGACCACCCTGCCCTGTCGGTCTCGGCGTGCCCAACGTTTACCATTTGAGCTCATTACGCGTCGGACAATCCCAAGCTTGGCCAGAGTCGAGATATGACGTTCAACAGTTGGAACGCTGACATGGGCTCGTTTGGCAATCGCGTCGTTGGATGCGAAGCAGATATGCTCATCATCCTGATCGACTGAAATCTGATCTCCTTGCAAAAAGGAAATCATTGCTCTTAGGACGTTGAGAGAAGTGGACTTCAGCCCAAGCGGCTCTCTCGCCTCTTCAACGGCTCGAAGAAGAATCCATTTCTTGGGCGTATAAGTCCCCTGCCCTGTCGCGCTCGACAAGGTTGCTCCTGACGGAGCCATTGCTGTCACTGTTTTCATGAGTTTATGTCAGCAGACAAAAAATACCCGTTCGCTCAGGAGCGTTTTTTCTTGTATGGCGATTCGGGGACTGCTAGATTCTAGGTGTCTAATCTAAGAATTGCGCTTAGCGCAGCAGCCCTCGAAGCTCCGGTTTCGGGGGTTTTTCTTTGCTTGCCTTCCTCCTTTCTGCTCGTCCTCAGTTATTTTGCTTGTTGTTTACAGCTGTAAACTCGGCGTGTGATCTCTTGATGATTTTCGTCAGATTTTTGTCCAACCACTCAGCAAAATCCGCGTTCGAACCTGTCTTTCTAACTGACAATGTAAGAGACCCGCTGCCGGACTTGATAGTCACGCCATCAATGGGGCTGGTTTCACCAACGCCGTCCTTTTGTCGGGCACCACGTTTTGCGGCCGCTTTAAGTAGGGTTTCCAGCCGGTCATCTGAGGAAACCGATGGCTCGACGGCTTGAAGCAAGTCCGTTGCGTCTTCAATTGTCAGCTTGCCCGCCAAGAAGTGCTCAGCAAGTGCAGTCCACTTCGGGCGGCCTGACTTTGGAGCGGCGCCGATCATTTCTCCGACCTCAAAAGGAACGTTTTGCGTGACCTTAGTAAGGTGGGACAATCCTGATGCTGACAGGTTCAGAACTCGTTTCACCGTGGCTGTATCATGCCCAGCGGTCTGAATTGCTTCCGCAAAGCGAGCTTTTTCGTAGAAGGACAGGTTGCGCCTGGCTGCGTTTTCAAGGCCTTTGGCAAGGAGCGCCGACGCATCGTCGATATCTTGAACATTGGCGCGAACTTTGATTTTGAGCTCACGACATGCTTTGAGCCTTCTCCTCCCATAAATCGCCTCGTAACGACCTTCGGTTTTCGACTTCCGAACGAGGATGGGCACTTGTTGACCGCCGTCTTGGATGCTCGATTTCAAACTCTCAAAGCTATCGTCATCTTCATCAGGGTTTACAGCTGTAAACTCACCAAGCCGATCAATCGGTCCCCAATCGTCTATGAGAGATGGGTCAATTTCCCTAATTGCGGCAAGCGATCCTTGAAGCGCACCGAGAGCAGGGGCGTTGGCTCTTACCGGTCTGTCTGCGGTCTTAGATCCGGAACGTGCAATCGTGCTCGCTATACCCGACATTTCTTGAAGAGATTTTCTAGCCATTAGCTACGTCCCCATGCTTGGTGGATCATTTGCTCTACCTCAGAGCCGATCGCATCCATTGAGTTCTTTGCCCGGTCATAGGTTGCGCGTGTCATTTCCGAACGCACAACCTCGTAGATCGACTGCTTGAGCATTGTTGCGTCACTGATCGCAGTGCTCTTCAGAGCCGTTGCTGACATAACGCGGTCCTGAAACAGTGCTCGCATGAACGAAGCCAGCTGTTGAGATGGAACGTCTGTTGGCTCGTCACGTGTTATAAGGAACTTGAAGCTGTCGTATTCGAGAGTGGCGCCGGCGTCTTCAATGACAGCCATATAAGCACCAGCAAGTTCGAGAAATTGAGCTGTCGAAGACACGTCCAACATAGAAGGTGTTAAGGGCACGAGCAAAGAACTGGCGGCAGCCATCCCCGCGATGGTTAGGAACCCGAGTTGTGGTGGACTATCAATAAGAACAAGGTCAAAATCGTCTTCCACTTGGGCCAGAGCATTCCGTATTCTCGTAAAAAACGGATGGTCAGGGTTAGAGTGGACGGCGGATTCCGTCTCAAATTCAGAAAGAACAAGCCGTGACGGTGCCACAGACAATCCGGGGAAATATGTCGGAAGCACGACATCTGCCATATTAACCGGGTCTTCATAGCGAATGGCATCGTATATCGTTAGCCCATCGAACTCGATTTCAGGGCTGATGCCGCACATGGATGTAAGCGAGCCTTGGGGGTCTAGGTCAACGGCCAGCACACGGTATCCGCGAAGCGCGAAAAAATGAGCCAGATGAATTGTTGTAGTGCTTTTGCTGCTACCGCCTTTGAAGTTCATCAACTGCCAGACTTGAAGTTTCTCTCCTTCCGTCCGGCGAGGGATGTAGCGTCCTTGTTTGCGCGAGGTCTTCTCAAGCGTTTCACGTGCTTCCCAAAGCTCTTGCGCAGTATAGTAACGTCGACCGCTTCGCACGTCTTTTGGTTCAGGAATTGTACCTTCTGAGTGGACCTTGCGCATGAATTGACCCGAGACGCCCAAAAGTTCGGCCGCTTCTGGTGCTGCGAATGTGCGTAGTGATTTTGTGTTGTCAGGTGCAAAGGCAGCAAGAAGATGCTCTCGGATAGCCGAGTTCAATCTCTCGGAAATTTCCGTGGCGAGTGCCGATGGTCGATCTGCCGTAAGTGGTGTCACGGGAATCATGTAGTTGCCTCAAATTAAAGAATGTGGTCATTTTCGCGCCACTTGAGACAAACAGCCGTGATTCACTACCCTAAGTCAAGAATTTTCGCCTATATTGTGGGCTGCGCTGACCGGCAGACTACATGCGCTTTGTATCAGAGCAGGGTGGTTTACAGTTGTAAACCCGGTAGAAGAGAATTGTGGGCTCTCAAATCAGAGGTGGATCTTCCGCAGATCAAGCAGGCATGCGCGTGAAACTTCTCTAAATGCTCCGCTTTGAGTGGAGCATGTCCTGCCGAAGGCTGTGTCATGAATGAGCGAGGTGCGTTGTAAGAAGGGTATCAGGGAAGGGTAGGGGGTTAGTTGAGCTGATTGGTTGAATCACACCCCAACAAATCCGCAGCCGGGTTCTGGGCGATATCGACGCCGTCATAGCATTTCTGAGCCAGTGCGATAGGTGCAAACCGGTCTTGAGCGGTGCGCCGTCCTGCACGGCTTGGGTCAGGAAGCCCGAACGCAGCCAATGCGATGAGGCATAATCCTTCGTAGTCCTGTCACCTTCAGTCGGTGTTTGACGATCTGGGCGATGGCGTCCAGGTTGAGGCGGCGTTTCCGCATCCAGCCAGATTTCGAGACCGAGTGAAACAGGGGGTTGTCCTCGATCTGACCCACCTTGATCCAATGCACCAGCGGCTTCGCTGCGCGGCCTTTGCGCACCAACCGTGGAGTCTTGTCTTTTTGGGTGGTCTCGACTACCAGCAGCGACAACTAAATTATGTCATTCTCGTTGAATTCCTTCAGCGACACATCTCCCAAAAAGATCCCGCCGATCACCGAACGCTGCCATCTACCCGAGGTCAGCCCAGTAACAGGATGATCCGGTCACGGCTGTCCCGGCACGAACCTTGAATGGTGACCATCTGCTGTTCGAGAATATCACGGGTAATCGGATGGGCGGTGTTCGGGGCAAGGAGGTCGGCCCTGTGTTTGGAATTTGCGAAAGCGTAGGGGCGATGGTTGACCCTGCCACGGTGGTGAGCACTTATTTGCTCTGTCAGGCCGGCAATAAGAACAGCTTGATTAAATTGCCGGGTGTGGAATCCTAAACCGTTGAACAAGTATCTTCGTTGGCATATATTGCCAATCAGGAGGTTCATGCCATGGTAACCCGCAATGTCGTACTTACAGAATCGCAGGATCAACTGGTGCAGAATCTGGTTGCATCCGGTCGCTATCAGAACGCCAGTGAAGCGTTGCGCGCCGGTCTTCGTCTTCTGGAGCGGGAAGAGGCGGGACTGGTGTCTCTCAGACAAGGCCTGCAAGAGGGCGTAGCCCAGGCTCAGGTTGGAGATCTGGCAGAAGGCAGCGGTACGGATGCGATCCGTCGAGCCTTTGCAAAGGCTCGAACCAAAGCGTGACCAGACCCTTTCGACTGACACGCCGTGCTGAATCCAGCCTGGTGGAAATTGCCCGATGGACCATCGACAAGTTTGGACGGCATCAAGCCGATCTTTATGAACAAGAACTGATAACGCGCTGTCAGGCCATCACGGAGGGCAGGGCGGCCAGCCGCAGCTGTTCAATATTGGTAGAGGAGGCAGCTGACCTCAGATATGTACGGGCGGGCGAGCACTTCCTAGTCTACCTGGATCAGCCGGACGCGGTGATCATTGTTGATATCCTGCATTCCCGCTGCGACCTGCCGCGACATGTTTCCGCGCTGGCCACGTTAACGGATGCGACAGGAAACAAGACATAGGCACAGCAGCCGGAGTTTCCCTCAAGCTGGGAATTCTTTAATTAGGCAGTATGTGCTCACCCCAATAGATCAGTCGCCGGGTTATCCGCGATGTCCACATCGTCGTAATATTTTTGCGCCTGGGCCATCGAGCGGTGCAGGGAGAGGCGCATGGCGGCCTGGATTGGGGCACCATCTAGCGCGGCCTGGGTCAGAAAACCGGATCGCAATCCATGCGGCGAGGCGAAGTCTTTGGGCAGCCCAGCCAGTTTCAACCGGTGTTTGACGATCTGGTAAATCGCATCCGGTGACAGCTTGCGTTTCAGCACCCGGTCGGCTTTGGAAATGGGCCGGAACAGCGGACCAACCTTGATTTGCCCAACATCGATCCAATGCACCAATGCCTGCGCAGCGCGGCCCTTGAGCACCAGCCGTGGGGTGTCGCCCTTGGCCGTGGTCTTGGTCTCCAGCAATGACAGCCAGATGAGGCCTTTGTCGAACTCTTTCAGCGACACATCCTCGCGCATCAGTCCGGTGATCTCGGAGCGTCGGCGTCCGCCCGAGGCCCAGCCCAGCATCAGCAAAGCCCGGTCGCGGCAGTCCCGACGGCTCCCGCGGCAGGTGGCCAGCAGCTGTTCGAGCACGTCGCGGGTGATCGGGTGTTGCGATTTTGGGGCAGGAGGCCGGGCGGCGGCGCGACGGGCTTTGGCCCGGGCCTGCTTCACCTGTGGGGCGTCAAACGGGCTGGTCAGGTTCTTCATCCTGTGAAACGCCAGCCAGGAGGCGATGCGGCGGTCCAGCGTCGACGGCGCCGGGCAGGCGAGGGACTTGCGCAGCCCCTGAGCAATTAGCGCTTCTGCGGTTTCGCGCGCCACATCCGTTTCTGGTGCGTCATTCAGATCGCGCGCGTGATCGAGAATGAAGGCCAGCGCAGTGGCCTCGGATTCCGGCCAGTCCAGCGTCGCTATGAACCGCGCGGATTTCCAGGCGGTGACATAAATCAAATCCCGTTCATAGGCACGCAACGTGTTTTCCGGTGTGCCGCGCACATAGAGGTCGGTGAGCGCCTCCTGATCGGTGGCGGAGAGGGCAGGGGAGACGGCAGGGAGATATGCGGCAGGGGGCTTCATGTGCCCATTCTGAGCTCATTTCCCCGCAAAATCAAATACTCCTGATAAGGGGTACTTATCGAATGTAATAAGGATTTTGTGGTGTGGGTAAAGTAAAGATCAAAAATCTGAAATAATGCGCACAAACGGGGAAGGGGCTTGTAAACGAATGCGGATCATAGGCGTTTTACCGTTGCGTAGCATAATCTGGAACTCTGACTTCACTGTTCCCCGCATTTGCCATGCTTTGGACTAACCCAGCCGCTAAGTTATGGTGGCGGTTTAACCGTGAGTGAGCATTTTAGTAACTACTGCGCTCGGGGGCTGAACGTCTTCGGGCGAAATTCAGTTGGTTGGGGCAGGGGGTTTAAGCCATCGATATCTGTTCTCGACAGGTAGTATTCAGCACGAAGGGCGTATTTCGTTGACAAACTCGCCCTTGATCGAGGGCTGAACTGCTGATTCAATTCCTGTAGTGGAGGGGAGGATCAGCCATGATGGGACCAAGGCAAGAGGCTCAAGCTGCGCTGTTCTATGAGTTCTCGCTGGAAGATCACGTGCCTCAGGACCATTTGCTGCGGTCGATTGACCAGTTTGTCGACCAGTGAGCCTCCCCCACTGAACTGGTCCACCGTTATGTTTAGGAAACGGAGGACCACGAATGGCGAACAAGAGACCAAAGCCCGAAGAGATTGTCTCGAAGTTACGGC
>NZ_JBXWSB010000169.1:0-7572 GCF_059613205.1 Ruegeria sp. BHSB064 | reverse complement strand
TTGCCGACCGCACGTTGTTGCGGCTCTGGGCGGCTTTCTGATTGCGCGGCCTGAGGTACAGGCGCTTCGGTAAACCCACAGGCAACGCCGTCCCCGTCCGGGTCATTGCGCGTGTGGTACCCCGGCTGACCTTCCCGGAAAGGCCCGATGCCCATGGCCTGCGTCGCGTCACACCCCGCCAGCGCGATCAGGTGGATCACGGCCTCATCCCGATTATACTCGGACACCCGAATGAAAACGCCCACCGCGATCAGCACAGTCGTGAGGGGCAGCAACAGTACCATAATCAATATGCGCACCGGAGACAGCGCCTGTCGGCGCGTGGCCTCAGCCCGCTGGTGCCGACGGGTTGATCTTGGGTTCAGGTCTGACGTGTCCTGCGTGGGTTTCTTGAACAGCATGACTGGGTCTTACGATGGATATGTGGCAAAGCCGAGGCAATCGGATCGAAAGGTTGGCGGGCCACCGATTTACGCTTTAGTGTCACTGCCAAACCATGATTGCGAGGTCTTGCCACACTTTGACCAGTCCCTACCAAACTCCAGACGAAATGGTCCGCGCGCAGGCCAGAGAGCTTTTGGAGCAGGCGCGGTTTGCTGCGTTGGCTGTTTTGCACCCCCAAACAGGTTTGCCAACGCTGTCCCGTATCGCATTGGCCACGGATACAGATGGCTGCCCTGTCACGCTGATTTCGTCGCTGGCCGAGCACACCCAAGCCCTGAACGCCAATCCCAATGCTGCGCTGCTGGTCGGAGAGCCCGAAGACAAAGGCGACCCGCTGACCCATCCCCGTCTGACGCTGCACGCTGTTGCGCACTGGGTACACCGGGACATGCCCGGCTACGACCCGTTGCGCGATCGGTATCTGAGCCTTAGGCCCAAGGCAAAGCTGTATATCGATTTCGCAGATTTCAGCTTTGTCAGGTTCGCCGTCAAGGATGGGTTGTTGAACGGCGGTTTTGGCAAAGCCTACCGCCTGACAGCAGAGGATTTCTAACGGTCAGCGCACCACATGCACAGCGCACCCAGCATGTCGCACGACGTGTGATGCAGTTGAACCCAGCAGCAGATCCTGCATGCCCGGTCGGTGCGACGCCATGATGATCAGGTCGGGAGTGTTGGCTTCGGCCCAATCCAGAATTGTGCGGCCAGAGTGCCCTTCGATCACCAATCCACGCGCATTTGGCAACTGCGATGCCAATTCATCCAATTCGGTCTGAATCGCCTTGCGGGCTTCGGTCAGGTATTCGGGCGGCATGTAGGAAATCGCATAGTTCGGAATATGCTCGACCACATGCAGCAATGTCACCTGCGCGTCCGGTGTCGCCAACAGCTGAGCCAGTTTCAAAGGCCCGGAGGTGTCTCTTTCAGCATCGAATGAGATAGGGACAAGAATGTTGTGATACATAGCGTGAGCCTCCGTTTTGCAGGCTCACTTTTAAACATACTGATATTGCAGACTTTGATTCAGGTCAGGAACGTCAGAAAGTCTCGGCCACGTCATACATGACCGGTTCAAAGCTTTTGCACAATTCGTTGATCTTGCGGTTGCGGTCGCGCATTTCAGGCGTCCTCAACATAGCCAGAAAATCTTCGCGCCTTTCCCATTGCGAGTAATTGGCGATTCGGGTTTGTGCGTCGTTTACATGCAGGCCCGCGGACACGAATCCCGGCTGCTTTGAGATGAATTCGGCATAGGCATCGGTCAAGGCTTCCAAAAGGTCCTGACACGTGCCCGGCGTCATTTCGAAGGTTGTGATAACTGTTTGAACACTGGCGTCTTTGGCGATTTTCGGCATCGGGATTCTCCATTTGCTTTTCTCAGCCTAGCATACCGAAAACAAACGTCGCCAATTTCCTTTTTGCAGAAACGGGTCACCCGAATTCGGATGATCCAAAAGATCTTACCGTTCCATTCGGATCAAAGCAGTGACTTCACCTTTGACACTCTCAGGCCATCGCAAAAGCAGACTATTGCCCAACGCGCCCTGTTCGACCTCGACATGCGGCGCGCTGAACACGTGATTGTTGAACACACCTGAAAGTGCCCCTATGGCTGTGACGCTATCGCAGCTGCGTGCCTTGCCGTTAAACGGCAATTGCCCGCCTGATGCGACCCACCACAGAGTAGACACCGAGCCTTGCACATGTCGCACGCGAAGCGGATGCGCGGACTTCGCGGTGACGCCGTGGTAGGTATTGTTTTGAAAAGTGACGTTCGTGTGCCTGTTGTTGTTGAGATCCGCAAAAGACGCGTCCACCTTTTCCGCCCGATCTATCGAACCGCTTGTGGCGCGGAACTTGTTACCCGTCACAGTCAAACCATTCAGGAAATGACCGGCCCCATAAGGCCGCACGACGATGTAGCTGAACCAGGATGGGGCTTGGCTCGAATAAAAAATGTTATCGGTGATGCTCATGGCACTGAACGAGAACCCGCTGGTGAAAGCGGGCGACGCGTCCCGCTCATTGGTCCACTCGATGAAACAGTTATCGACATAGTTCTCGGCAATGGTGGAACTGTTATACGTGCCAATCATGATCAGCCCTGCGGTGCGAACGCCTTGCGGAATGCCATCACCTTGGAAAAAATGATTGCCGAGAACCATGTTGTTGTCACCGCCCAGAACGGCAAAGTGTTTAAAGCGCACGGCGTGGTTGTGGCGCAGTTTCACGTCGTTCGAATTGGTGTTCAGCCCGATTGACGATCGATCCGTCACTGGCAAGGACTCTTCCGCTGACAGAAACTGACAATTGTCAATCAGCATGCCTTTGCACCCTGTCGCAATCGAGGTGATCCCCCGGTCTTTTGGGCGGCTGACGAAACAATCCTTCAACTGGAATGTGCCCCCCGACGCCGCCAGCCGAATGGCGCTGCATCTGCTGTTGCACTGAAATTCGATCTGCTCCATGCCGAATTTACGCAACGTGTTGAAGCCGCTGAAGTCCAGAAGGTATTTAAACGCGTGGAACGTGAACGTCTGCGTACCCGACGCATCATAGATTGGCGCGTTCAGGATGATCTCACCAGCACCAACGTTCTTTGACCGCACATAGATTTCGCGGCCAACACCACTGCCCTGCACCAACGAGCCTACAGGAATATTCGCAACATTGGCCACATTGGTCAGTCGGGTTCTGTCCGAAGGATCATAGGTTGCCACCGATGTGAAGGTTTCGGTATCCCAGGCCGTGCTGCTTTTGACATCGAACTGACCGTTGCGGATCACGCGGCGGGTGGAAAAGCCTTGTTTGTTTGGAACCGCCGCAGCCATATCTATCGGGGCCGTCACCGAAATCTTGCGGCCGCCCAGATCCAGCGATTCATGATCCGAATTGTTCAACAACGCCTGAAACGCCTTTTTGAAAGCAAACTCTTCATCACCGAAGGCCGCAATGTAACTTGGCAGATGGAAGTCTTTGGTCAGCAACAGCATCTTGTCATCCGGCATCGTAACAGTGCCTTCAAACTCCATCTCAGAGGCCATACTGGTATTTTCCGCAAGGTGATAAGTGCCCTGCGGAACGTAGACCCGGCGCCCGCCAGCGGCCTGATCCGCGGCTTCAAACGCTGCGGAATCGTCCGTAACACCGTCACCGACAGCGCCATAATCCCGAACATCCACCAGACTGATCATTTCACGAAGGAAAACATTTGTGACATCGGAGATCTCAAGATCATCCACGCGCACGAGGGCACCATTGGCCCCTTCGATGTCTAAACCGAAATGTCCGTACAACGCGGCAAGACCCCAAGGCATATCCACACCCGGGCGCTGGCCAGTGCCGACAATTGCCGTGATTTCATGCACTGACCCATAACCTGATAGCTGAGTGGCCGGCCCTTGCTCTACAACGCCAGCTACATGCGCATCCCCTGCACCTCCGGCCCAAGCGGCAATTCGCACCGAAGGTAATGGCCCGCTAATCGCTTTGACACGCGCTTTGATCTGCAGATAGCAGCCGGGCAAAATCGGCGTCTGTCCCATATAACGCAGCTGTTGTGTGGTGTTCACTTTCAGAATCTCAAGACAGCCACCAAAATCCGCATCCGAAGGGGCAAAAACTCCGGTTCCGGACCCGCCGTAAGTGGGTGAGCCGGGCGTACCGTCCCCGGCAGACCAGACTGTCAGACCATTCGCGAATTGAGGCGGCATGAACACGATGCCGTCGGTGATTGCCTTGTTCATTGAAATCCCTTTCTCAATCGCGTCGCGCAGGTCATGCGACGCGTCCAAACCCCGTGTTCAGGTCCACCCCGAACGCGAAAGTCTGAATACCGAAAGGGAATTAACCACGGCTCATCTCACCGTGACGGTGGTGTTGCTTCAAGCCGCAGGGTCAGCGTTACCCAACAATTGAACGCCATTTATTTTCCAACCACCGTCCAACGGGATCATTTGGTAGTCCAAAATGTGAACACGCCCATCGCCGTCGGTGATCATGACTTTCTGCCACAATGACCCGGCAATCTCGCGCAGTTCCAGAAAGCGTACATCAGCAGGCCGCCAAACCATGGGATACCCATTGCGGACCATAGCTCCAAAGTTGTCTGGATTTTGGAAAAGACGCTGAATGTTGGGGCTGGCAAACGTAAAGGCCGTCGCGAAATCATCTGCTTTGAAGGCTTGTATCTGTGCCGCGATGTTCGCTTCGATCTCGGAACTTTGAGCATACGCGCCCGACGCCAGTCCGGCACTCAAGGAAAGAGCAAGCAAAAATCGACGCATGGGGCCACCTCCTGCAGTTAGGGTAGCCCCAGACCTGTTCAGGTCAAATCAGACCAGCTCTCCGGCCAGCGCCTTGTCGATCAGCGCAATCGTCTCGGGCACACCATACAGCGCGATGAATCCTCCGAAACGCGGACCTTGCGACGCGCCAAGAAGCACTTCGTATAGGGCTGTGAACCAGCCGCGCATCGGGTCGAACCGCTCGCGCCCAATCGAGTAAACCACCGATTGCAGGGCTTCATCCTCGGTGGGGCCATCATAAGCCTCCAACGCGACTTTCAGTGCCTCCAGCGCTTCGCGTTCCTGATCCGTCGGAGCGCGGTGCTTTCGCGTCGGTTTGACGAAATCGTTGAAGTAGCGCACGGCAAACCCTGCGGCCTGATCCAAATCAGGATGGCTTTCCGCAGTCGCCTCTGGCGCATAGCGGCGAATAAAGCCCCACAACGCCTCTTTGTCTTCTGCGCCAGACACCGATGCGAGGTTCAGCAGCATCGCAAACGGCACAATCAGCGTCGATTCAGGAACGTCACCGCCGTGAATATGCCAAACCGGGTTGTTCAACTGCGCCTTCAGATCCTGCCCCGGATAGGCCCGCAACTGCTGATGATACTCATCATAAGCTTTCGGGATCACATCAAAATGCATCCGCTTGGCCGTCTTGGGCTTTTGATACATGAAATAGGCCAAACTCTCGGTCGGCGCATAAGTCAGCCATTCATCAATCGACACGCCATTGCCGGACGATTTCGAGATCTTCTGACCGTTTTCATCCAGGAACAGCTCATAGCTGAAATGCTCGGGCGCGCGACCACCCAGCGCGCGGCAGATCGAGTCATAGATCTTTTCGTTCGTCGCGTGCTCTTTGCCGTACATCTCGAAATCGACACCCAGGGCAGCCCAGCGCGCGCCAAAATCCGGCTTCCATTGCAGCTTCACATGGCCGCCGGTTACAGGAACGGTCCATTCCTTGCCTGTCTCATCGTCAAAGGTCACTGTGTATGTCTCAGCACAGACCTTTTTCATCGGCACATACATGACCCGCCCGCTTTCAGGGTGCAGCGGCAGGAAAATCGAATAGGTCTGCTGGCGCTCTTCCCGCAAACTCTTGAGCATGATCGCCATGATCTCATCATAGCGTTCAACTGCACGCTTGAGAATTTCGTCAAACTGCCCGGACTCGTAGAACTCCTTGGCCGAGTAGAATTCGTACTCAAACCCAAACGTGTCGAGGAACCGTCGCAGCATGGCGTTGTTATGCGCACCAAAGCTGTCATATTCGCCAAACGGATCCGGCACCGAGGTCAACGGGCGCTGCAAATGTTGTTCCAGAATCTCCGGGTTCGGCACATTGCTGGGCACCTTCCGCATTCCGTCCAAATCATCCGAGAAACAGATCAGCTTGGTCGGAATGTCAGAAAGCACTTCGAACGCACGCTTTACCATTGTGGTCCGCGCAACCTCACCGAAGGTGCCGATATGCGGCAGACCTGACGGGCCATAGCCGGTCTCAAACAGAACATATCCTTTTTCCGGAGCCGCCTTCTGATAGCGTTTGAGCAACCGGCGCGCCTCTTCAAAAGGCCAGGCCTTGGACGACATCGCGGTTTCACGCAGTTCAGACATTTCAATGTGCTCCATCGGGGAAGGTGTTCTGGTTGCCCCATGCAACCGGACCGGCCCCTCCTATTGTGCCAGTGCAGCATGAGTCAATAAAGCAGTGGCCCGTTTCCTACCCTAACTGACCAGAAACCGGTGTTTCCCTATGCTCAAAGGGTTAAAGCCTCCTGCATTATTCCGAATATTCGGACGCTGTCTTCAGTGGGCCCGAAACGCAGGTTTCACGGCTCAGCCTTACTGAAGCCACAATGATGGGGCGATCATACTCTCCGAAACAAAAAAGACACGGGCCGCACGCTCTGGTTTAGCCTGCATATTTCACGGGCTTCTCAGGCCATGTATGACTGGGGCGAGATCAGGGACCTTCCCGGACCAGAGGACACAAGATGCGACGCGAAACCACCAATCTGATCCGCTTTGTGCTTGAAGACATCGTGCCGCCAATCTTGCGCGACAGCGCCGCCTTTCACTGGCTTGCACGGCGGGTCTGGGGTGAACATATCACCCGGCTGGCGGCATTCCGCGAACGCGCACCTTTTCTGACAGACGAAGAATACGAAACCCTGTATCGCGACCATCCGCGCGTTCATGACGGAACCGACAATTCCGAAGCCTGCATAGAGCGGATCGCCAAAGACATCGTGGGCGAAAGCATCTGCGATGTCGGTTGCGGTACTGGCGTTCTTCTACAGCGTATCCGAGCCCAGCGCCCGGACATAGCCGCCATGACCGGCGTGGATTTTGTGGTCGACGATGCGGAAGCTCTGGACAACATCACCTATGTCGCCGCGCGGATTGAGGAGCTGCCCTTTGACGACAACAGCTTCGACACCGTTATCTGTACCCATGTGATCGAACATCTACTCGATTATCGCCAAGCGATAGCGGAACTGCGCCGGGTCGCGCGAAAGCGTGTCATCATAGTGGTCCCACGCGAGAGGGAATACCGCTACAGCTTCAATCCGCACTTTAACTTCTTCCCCTACACTCACAGCTTTTTGCGCGCCGTACATCCCAGCCCCAGCGTACATGTCTGCGAAGATATCGGGCGCGACATCTACTATTGCGAAGATCGCCCTGTGGATCAAAGCAACGAAAAGCCCTTAAAGGACCAGGCGGCATGAGCGCTACCGCGCCAACGGTTCTGATCTGGACAGGCTTGCTGCTGACACCTGTCATGATTTCCGCCGGTCAGGTGTTGTTCAAGCTCGCAGGCGGGCGGATC
>NZ_JBXWSB010000168.1:0-7681 GCF_059613205.1 Ruegeria sp. BHSB064 | reverse complement strand
ATACACCTATACGGCTCAGGATTTTCGCGAAACGGCAGGAGCGATCTTTGACGGGCGGCTTGGTGCGTTGGACTGGGCCGAAGAACGCGCTTTGGCTGACGGAGCACAGGCATTTCGCGATATCCGCTCTGGTGCTGTGGCCGCTCCCAAGATTATCCTGAGACCCTGGGCTTAGACCCGCCAGATTTGGAGGCCTCGATGTATAAAAAAGTTCTTGTCCCTATGGCATTGGATCACGGCATATCGCAGCACACGCTGGAAGTTGCACGCGCATTGTCGGAAAACGGGTCCGGCATTATCGCGTTGCACGTCTATGAAATGCCGCAGGGATCTGTCAGCGCATATCTGGATAAGTCTGTTGTCGCCGAAGGATTTGAGCGTGCGCGGCTGAAACTGCTTGAAAAGGTCGAGGGCCTTGAAGGCGTGAAGCCCGAAATCGTCAAAGGCCACACAGCCCGAACGATCATTGACTATGCCACAAGCAACGGCGTGGATTGTATCGTCATCGGTTCTCACCAACCGGGGTTGAGCGATTATTTCCTCGGATCAACAGCGTCACGCGTGGTTCGTCACGCGCCGTGCGCCGTGCATGTGCATCGCGGGCTCACTTAAAATCTGATGACTACGGCCTTTTAACTCGGATGCGCCGCAAGGAACGACCCGCCAAACACGAGCCGGTCGTTCCATCGCATGATTATCCGCGACGCCGACGGCGACGACCACCACCCGCTTCGGCGTCGGCACCGCCTGTGTTGAAGCTTGGGTGGGGCAAGGTGACAACCTGCGCCAGTTCCGGGAATGGATCGGTTTTGTGTGGAATCGCGTTGGCCGCGACAAAGTGATCCTGAAACTTCGGCTCGATGGCGGTTTCGATTTTCGTGATCTCGCGTACGACGCGTTCAATCTCGGTCCGTGCTGCGATATTGCACAGTGCAATACGTGCACCTGTGCCAGCGGCGTTGCCCGCGCTGGTGACTTTCTCCAGCGGCGCATCCGGGATCATGCCCAGAACCATTGCGTGTTTGGTCGAGATATGGGCCCCGAACGCACCGGCCAGAACCACGCGGTCCACACGGTCAACATCCATCTCATCCATAAGCAAGCGCGCACCGGCATAAAGCGCCGACTTTGCCAGCTGGATCGCGCGGATGTCGCCTTGGGTGACGGTGATGCGCGGGCCACCTTCGGCGCTGGCATCGTGGATCAGGTAGGCATTGGTGCGGCCTTCGGGCACGCTGCGTGCAGTACCGGTCTGCTCGGCCGAGCCTATCAATCCGCTTTCATCTAGCAAGCCGGCGATGCGCATTTCGGCAACGGCCTCGATGATGCCGGAACCACAGATGCCGGTGATGCCAGTGGTTGCGATATCAAGGTCAAATCCGTCCTCATCCGACCATTTCTCGGATCCGATCACGCGGAAACGAGGCTCTTTGGTAACAGGGTCGATCTCAATCCGCTCGATCGCGCCGGGGGCCGCGCGCTGACCCGAGCTGATCTGAGCGCCTTCAAACGCAGGACCAGTTGGCGAAGAACAGGCCAGAACGCGGCTGGTGTTGCCCAACAGGATTTCCGCATTGGTGCCTACATCCACGATCAACACGAGATCCTCGGATTTGCCCGGTTCTTCCGACAGCGCCACGGCGGCGCAGTCCGCGCCTACGTGGCCTGCGATACACGGCAGGATGTAGATTTGCGCGCGCGGGTTCATGGTCGTCAGATCCATCTCGCGCGCGGGCAGGGACATGCTTTCCGATGTGGCCAGCGCAAAAGGCGCTTGTCCCAGCTCAACCGGATCCAGACCCAACAGCAGGTGATGCATGACCGGGTTGCAGACAAATACGGTTTCTACGATCAGAGATGCGTCGATCTCGGCCTCTTGGGCAATCGAGGTCGTCAGATCGTTGATCGCTTCGCGCACGGCCTTGGTCATTTCCTGATCGCCACCGGGGTTCATCATCGAATATGAAACACGGCTCATCAGATCTTCGCCAAAGCGGATCTGCGGGTTCATCAGACCCGAGGACGCCTTGACCTCACCCGTTTCCAGATCGGTCAGGTGGGCCGCAATGGTGGTCGAGCCGAGGTCGATCGCCAGACCATATAGCCCGCCTTCATGCAGACCCGGCCAGATTTCGACAATGCGGGCAACGCTGTCGTTGTGGCCCTTGTGAACGGCCACCGTGGCCTCCCACTTGCCCTTGCGCAGCACCGGTTGCAGCTTGGACAATAGCGACAGATCGGCTGTAACGGCTTCGATTTTCCATTGTTCGCGCAGGGCACGTTCCAACCGCTCCAGATCGCCGGTGGGCGAATGCATGTCGGGTTCTTCGACGACCACGAAGTACAGGCGTGTCGCGGGATCCATGGTAATAGCACGGGCCGCGGCCGCCTTGCGCACGACCTGACGGTGCACCTGGCTTTCGGGCGGGACATCGATCACGACGTCACCTTGCACGGACGCCTGACATCCCAGACGACGGCCCGGTTTCAATCCACGCTTGTCGTCATAGCGCTGTTCAACCGCGTTCCACTCGCTCAGCGCGTCTTCGGATACGGTGACACCATGCTTGGGAAACTCGCCGTAGCTGGGTGTGATCTGACATTTGGAGCAGATACCACGCCCGCCGCAGACCGAATCCAGATCGACGCCCAATTGACGGGCCGCAGTTAGAATCGGAGTTCCGACGGGGAAATGTCCGCGTTTGCCAGAGGGCGTAAAGACGACAAGTGGGTCGGTGGTCATCAGAGACATACCTTTTCATATTCGCGCGTATTGGGCGCAAGATATGATGTTGAGCGCAAAGGGAAAGGGCTATCAGCGGCACGATTTGCTCAGCTTGCGGCGTTTTCTGCGCCGCCGCAGCGCAGAGTTGCTTTGGGGGGCTTTCCCTTTGGTTCAATCCATGCGATAGGGTCGCCGTCAAACGGGCTTTTGCATGGGGTTTTCAGATGCAGATTCGTGAGGCACTCACCTTTGACGACGTTCTTCTGGTTCCGGGCGCATCTTCTGTGCTTCCGGCGACAGCAGATACAACCACACGCGTAACGCGTGAAATCACCATGAACATTCCGCTGCTAAGCTCGGCCATGGACACCGTGACCGAGGCGCGCATGGCGATTGCAATGGCTCAAGCCGGTGGCATCGGGGTCATTCACAAGAACCTTTCGGTCGAAGAACAAGCCCGCGAAGTGCGCCGGGTCAAGCGGTTTGAATCGGGTATCGTATACAACCCGGTCACGTTGCGCGCAGATCAGACGCTGGCAGATGCGCAGGCCTTGGTGGAACGCTACAACTTCACCGGTTTTCCTGTTGTAGATGCGGAAGGACGCGTTGTGGGTATCGTGACCAATCGGGATATGCGGTTTGCGACCTCGGACGACACTCCGATCAAGGCGATGATGACGGCTGACAATCTGGCCATGCTGCAAGAACCCGCTGATCTGGAAGAAGCCAAAAGCCTGATGCGGGCCCGACGCATCGAAAAGCTGCTTGTGGTAGACGCCCAGGGGAAACTGACCGGTCTTTTAACTTTGAAAGACACTGAACAAGCCGTCTTGAACCCTACAGCTTGTAAAGATCGGCTGGGCCGTCTGCGCGTAGCTGCCGCCACATCGGTCGGGGACGCGGGCTTTGAACGCTCGGAACAACTGGTGGATTCTGGTGTAGATATCATTGTGGTCGACACTGCTCACGGCCATTCGCAAGGCGTGTTGGACGCGGTAAAGCGCGTTAAGACGCTATCCAATGAAGTTCAGATCATCGCTGGAAACGTGGCCACTGGTGAAGCGACCAAAGCACTGATCGATGCGGGGGCTGACGCGATCAAGGTGGGCATTGGCCCGGGGTCGATCTGCACTACGCGCATGGTGGCGGGTGTCGGCGTACCGCAGCTAACAGCGATCAGCGATTGTTCGGCAGCGGCCGGCGACGTGCCAGTCATCGCGGATGGTGGCATCAAATTCTCGGGCGATTTTGCCAAGGCGATTGCGGCAGGGGCATCCTGCGCCATGGTCGGTTCGATGATCGCGGGCACCGATGAAAGCCCGGGCGAAGTGATCCTGTATCAGGGTCGCTCGTTCAAATCATATCGCGGGATGGGCAGTCTGGGTGCCATGGCGCGTGGATCGGCGGACCGGTATTTCCAGAAGGACGCAGCCAATGACAAGCTGGTGCCCGAAGGTATCGAAGGGCAGGTGCCTTACAAAGGCTCCGCCAGTGCTGTGATCCACCAGCTGGTGGGCGGCCTGCGTGCCGCAATGGGCTATACTGGATGTGCGACCGTTGAAGAGATGCGCAAAAATTGCAGCTTTGTTAAAATCACCGGTGCCGGTTTGAAGGAAAGCCACGTGCATGATGTTCAGATTACGCGCGAAAGCCCAAATTACCGGGTGATGTAATCTGCTGACCTGTTGCATGCGGCGCCCAGAAACGGGCGCCGTTTTGCGTTCACCAACACCTTAAGGAAGTCGACATGACCCCGGCAGCTCGTGTTCAGGCCGCGATAGAAATCTTGGACGAGATCTTGACCGGAGCGCCGGTTGAAAAGGCTTTGACCGGATGGGCGCGTCGCAGCCGCTTTGCAGGATCAAAAGATCGCGCAGCGGTACGGGATCATGTGTTTGATGCATTACGCTGCCAGCGATCCTTTGCAGCGCTTGGCGGCAGCCACACCGGGCGCGGTTTGATGATTGGTGCAACGCTGGCTCAGGGTGGGGACACAGCAGCCATATTCACAGGCGACAGACATGCGCCTGATCCCGTGCAGCCGTCAGAGACCGCACGGGCCTTTCGGTCAGACGCCGAACGACTTGATATTCCCGAATGGCTTTGGCCTCGGTTTTCGGCTTCGTTGGGGTCCAAGGCGCAAGCCGTGGCCGAGGCGCTGCAATCTCGCGCGCCGGTGCATTTAAGGGTAAATTTGCTCAAGGCTGATCCTGCGTCTGCGATAGCCGCGCTGCAGGCCGATGGTGTTACTGCACAACCGCATGCGTTTTGCGCGACAGCTTTGGA
Source organism: Ruegeria sp. BHSB064 (assembly GCF_059613205.1). Lineage (NCBI taxonomy): Bacteria > Pseudomonadati > Pseudomonadota > Alphaproteobacteria > Rhodobacterales > Roseobacteraceae > Ruegeria > Ruegeria sp. BHSB064. The sequence goes on along the minus strand of NZ_JBXWSB010000168.1, from coordinate 2,670 downwards.
AGTGACCGAGGGCGCGCGCAAAATTGCTCAGGGCCGCGCCTATCAGGACGGATTAGTCGAATTGCAGGACGCCGCCAGTCAGGCGGTTGTTGCGGCGCTAGAGCTTCAGCCGGGGATGCGAGTCCTGGACTACTGCGCTGGGGGCGGGGGCAAATCGCTGGCTCTGGCCGCGTATAAAGGCGTTGAGGTCTTTGCCCATGACGTGAATGCAGCCCGGATGCGGGATCTTCCTGCGCGCGCAGAACGTGCCGGGGCCCGTGTGAAAATTCTGACGACAAAGGAACTAGACGGAGCAGAGCCCTTTGACATCGTGCTTGCGGATGCTCCGTGTTCCGGCAGCGGGTCATGGCGGCGCGCACCTGCCGGAAAGTGGGCCTTGACCGAAGAGCGCTTGCAGGATCTCACGCAAATCCAATCCGATATTTTACAGAATACGTCCTCTTTAGTCCGAAAGGGAGGTGTTTTCGCCTATGCGACCTGCTCGGTTCTGGCTGACGAAAACGACGCAATCGTTGATTCCTTTTTGGCGCGAAACCCGGAATGGACCGAAACATTTCGAAAATCATGGCACGTCGCACACGAGTCAGACGGGTTTTTCACGGCGCACTTGACGAGATGAGGTTTCGGCACATACCAACCTAGGGTAGTTTTTACCTCGCTTGTTTTCGTTAAGCGAGCATTAACTATTTTGGATGTTACTTCCGACACCTTTTGTGCCTGAGCCATTTATGTCTGACACTACTGTTTTTGTACGCGATCCCGCTTACACTCATCTGCCTTCAGCGACGCGCGTGGGATCGCTGCTGAGTTTGGCTCTACTGATCACCTTAGCGCCAATCACAGGTTTGTTGCCGCCGGAGTGGAGTTCTGGCCTTTCAGTGGCAGGGGTTTCCCTCTTGTTTGCTGTACTTTGCGTCACGATCAAAGGGCAACTGGCCATCCGATCCGCTCAGCGCAGCTCGGCACTGATAGGGGCATTTGCGGAACTGGAGGATGTTCCTTTTCTGGTAGCCAACAGGTTTGGCGATATTCTGGTTGCGAACACACACGCACAAAAGAGGTTTGCGGCAGAAACCGGCAAATCTCTGAGTTTATGCTTGCGGTCGACATTTTCGAATCCTCAGGCTGTTTTGCTCAGGTTGCAATCTCAGGCCCAATCGCGCGGCCGTGCCTATGATGAATTTCCCAATAGCGCGAATATGTTGTCCCTGACTGTTTCTCGGCTGAACCCCGAGTTGTATTGCTGGCGCTTTGAAGAAGGCGAGTGGGAAAGCCGTCGAGAGTTGGCCATTCCGGCTCTTTCCGTTGGACACAAAGGCGAAATCCTGCACGTCAATTCCGCTGCCGAAAAGATGTTTGGTCCCGACCTTAAACGTGTTCAAGATGTCTTTTGTGATGGCGCTCCGGTGATAGGGGCTGCAAATTTGGTGAGCACCCGTGAAGGGCTGGTTTCGGTCGCTGTCGCGGATATGTCGACTTCAGGGTCAAAAAAACGCTTGGGCCTGGTTCCACTCAGCGCGTCCTCAAAACAAGGCGCCGGCGCGTCCTTCGAGGATCTTCCGGTTCCAATCCTGAACCTTTCCTCAGACGGCACAATCCTCGACACGAACAGGTTGGCCGTTAAGCTGCTGGGGAAAGAAAGCCTTAAGGGAATCTGCATCAACGACATCATGCTAGGGCTGCGCGTTCCGCTTCGGGATTGGCTTGCGCGCACAGCTCTGGAGGAGGAAGTACCACGGTCAGAGTTCTTGCAGCTGATCCGAGACGACAAAGAGATCTTTGTTCAAGTCACATTGAGCAAAGTTGTCATCGACGGCAAGGCGGGTCTGATTGCAGTCCTGAACGACGCGACCGAGTTGAAAACGCTGGAGGCGCAATTTGTTCAGGGTCAGAAAATGCAAGCCGTGGGGCAATTGGCCGGAGGCGTTGCGCATGATTTCAACAATCTGCTAACGGCGATTTCCGGTCACTGCGATTTGTTGCTGCTGCGGCACGATCAGAACGATCCGGACTATGGGGATCTTGTTCAGATCAACCAAAACGCCAACCGTGCCGCTGCTCTGGTCAGTCAGCTTTTGGCGTTCTCGCGAAAACAAACGCTCAGACCCGAAGTTTTGGATCTGCGCGACACGATTTCGGATCTCATTCACCTGTTGAACCGTTTGGTCGGTGAAAAGGTACAATTGACACTAAGCCATGACCCGGTTCTCAAACCGGTGCGGGCAGACAAGCGTCAATTGGAGCAGGTTCTGATGAACCTTGTCGTCAACGCCCGTGACGCCATGCCTGAAGGCGGAGAGATTCGTATCGAAACCGAAGTTATGCGGCTGTCCCGACCGCTCAGCCGAGATCGGGCGACGGTTCAACCTGGTGAATACGTCACGGTCAAGGTGGTGGACAGCGGGACAGGTATTCCAGCGGACAAGCTGCAAAAGGTGTTTGAGCCGTTCTATACAACAAAACGAACAGGTGAGGGTACAGGGCTTGGGCTTTCAACCGTCTACGGGATTGTGAAACAAACAGGCGGTTTCATCTTTGTCGACAGTGTTGTCGGGCGCGGTACGGAGTTTACGGTCTTTCTGCCGGTGTGCGCGACCGCTGAAGAGATTGAGATCAAGACCCCGGCAAAACCTGACACGCAAAGCACTCGGCAAGGCGAGGGGGTGGTGC
>NZ_JBXWSB010000167.1:0-7827 GCF_059613205.1 Ruegeria sp. BHSB064 | reverse complement strand
CAACTTGCCGTAACTTCGAGACAATCTCTTCCGGCTTTGGTCGCTTGTTCGCCATTCTTAGTCCTCCGTTTCCTAAACATAGGGGCGGACCAATTCAGTTGGGGAGGCTCATCTTCATGTATCGTCGCCCGTACGACCAGCTCATGGCTTCGATCGCCTATCCGCGCCGGAAGGTGCGGTTGATGGGGTTCCTCCCCGGCGTCACCACTCCAGGCGGAATGACCCACCAATCGATTGAGGATATCAGCGTGATGCGCTCTATCCCCAATATGACGGTGCTGGAGACTGGTGACGCCACGGAGGTGGAATACATCTGCGAGGCCGCCGACAGCATCGATGGCCCGGTCTGGTGCCGGGTGCTGCGGGGGTCCGTGCCGCGCCTGTTCGACACACCCATCAAGGTGGGCGAAATGCGTGAGTTGTCGGCCGGTGAAGATGTCCTTGTTGTGACAAGCGGCATCTGCACCGAGGAGGCGATGCGCGCCCGCGCAGCATTTGCAAAGGCCGGCTTGTCGATCCGGCATCTGCACCTTCACACAATCAAGCCCTTCGATGCGGCGGCCCTGCTTGACCATATAGGCAGTGTCCGGCACGGGGTGGTTACGCTGGAAAACCACGTTACCGAAGGCGGCATAGGGTCGCTGGTGGCCGAAACGATGGCGGATGCGGGTGCAGGCAAGCGCCTTGTGCGGCTCGGGCTGAAAGACACCTATGCCCATGGCGGCTCGCGCCCCTATCTGATGAAGTACTACGGTCTCGATGCGTCCGCGCTGGTGCGCGGTATCGAGGATCTGATGGGGCAGTCCTTCGGTATCACCGAAGACGACCTGGACGCAGCCCGTTTTGACGATGTACATTCGCTGGTCAAAGCAGAGGCGCTGTAGAACCGAGCTGCAATGCGCTTGGACAGCAAGCGCCTGTATCAGCTATGTGCGAAGAAGACCTGTCGATCCGGACGCGTAGCTTGAAGTGGCGGCGTGCTTGTCGGCGAGCCAGCCCTTTCGCACGTTGCCGGGATATGGCGGAGATCGCATTTGGGCGGGTCGAAGAACGTCGCGAGTCGCTGGAGTTTCTTTGGGATCCGGAAGGAGCAGGGTGAAGTAGGCAACAGCGGCCTTCAGGACTGGCGCGTCGGCACGTAGCCTCGTTCACTTCGGCGTTGGTTGCCGTCTTGGCCGCGTCGCCTACACGGCACCTCTTTCCCGCTTCCAGTAATTCGTGCAACGAAGAATCGAACTGGGCCCTTGGAGATCCCCTTGCATCAGCACGATGTAGCGATACTCTCCCGGCCAATCAAGCACTCCAACAAGTTGCAGATCTTTTCCTCCACCGAATGATTCTTGCGCATTCTGCGGGGGATGGCTTTAACGACCCGACCCACCGTCGGTTTTTCGGTTTCAGCTTTCCATCTAATCTAGACTGTTTGGAGAGTCAGATACCTGAGCTACTCCCCAACTATTGGACAGGATCTGGCGTAGTTTTAGCTACTCTTTGCTCCTGCTAATCGGGTTTGGGTTCATCTTTTCTCAGCCAGTAGACCAAGGCTGGGGGTTTACCGCTAAGGGCGGAGTGTGGGCGCTTGCGGTTCCAGAATTCGAACCACCTGCCCACACCAGCTTTCGCCTCCGATCCGGTCTCCCAGGCGTGCAGGTCAGTCCCAGACTAGCCTCTCGCGAGCCAGCCGACGAAACACATCAATATGGTGCTGGTGGACGTCCTCTTTCGGGGGCAGCGTCGCAGCAGCGCCAACAAAGCCAGTAGACTGGTCAACATAAAGGGTTTGGCCCCCCGCACCAATCGCAAGAAATTCGCAGCGATCAGGGTCGGTTACATAGAACTGACAGCGATACGCCACGACATCTTCTGGTATGCCGCCAGTTTGCGTGAGGCTTCGCGCACTCAGCTGCTGCGGATCTATGTTACAGATATCGCGGACAAAGCCAGCCGGAATAATCTGGTTCCCAGAGTGACACCCGTTCTGAACCAAAAGAACGCCGACTTTACAAAGGTCCCGCAAGCCAGCTTTCATTCCGCCAGTAGCCAAACCGTGGCCAGATCGGTCCACTATGACTTGAGCATCTTGTTTCATCCCGATTTTCGACCAGACACGCGCGCTCAGCAGGTCTTGCCAAGGTTTTCCGCTGAACCGTGTTACCAACCAGCCGAGCGCCTCGCTGTTTGCACCGATGTATTCAAACGTTTCGCCATGAGCGCCGGTTTGTGGCAAAGTGCCGATATATTCGAGCGTCGTAGCAAAAATCTCGTCTTCCGAGGGTCCAAACATTCCGCCAATCGTCAGCATGCGATGAAGCGTCGATTTCGGGTTCTGTCTGTCCGCGGTCCATTCGATGGCTGTCGTCATGTCAAGTACTTGCCCAAGGGTTGCCGATCCAAGCCCGCCCTCTGCGAGTTCGGGCAGGAGATCAGACATAGTCATGTCTCGGTGTAAACCGTGTTCGGTCATCACGATCCCGGCAAGCAATGCGACAATGGATTTGGTAATGGAAAAGAGACTGTGCTGGTCGCACGCATGGACATTCGGGGCATAGTGTTCGGCAATGACATTGCCGTCGCGCAATGCGATGAACGCGCTCGTACCTAAGTCCGCCAAATCGTCCAAAAGGGACTGGGGGATCTCTTTTTTGAGTATCGCGCAATCGCGGTGGTTCTCGGTGTTGTCAATCTTGCCTGAGACATCCGAGCTGCATCTAATCGGCACGGTTGAGACTGGTCTGCCGGCTGGCGATGTCCCAAAAAGCGAAAAGGAGGAGCTTGGCGAACGTTCAGCCATTTCAAATGAAACACCTATTGCCAGAACAGACGTCTGTCCCTAGACCGCATAGCCCCATTTATAGTGCTGATGGTCAAGTGTGATGTGGGCGCCCACGCCAACAAGCCCCGGTTTCGCGTGCCGGAAAATGGACCTCCAATAAGGTTGGATGATAACGCCCTCATCCACCATGATGCGCTCCAATTTCGCCATGATCACACGTCGCTTGTCCGCATCGGCAATCGACAATCCCTGGTCGAGAAGTGCGTCGAACTCGGCATTTTCAAAGCCGGTTTCATTCCAGTTGGCCCCAGAGCGGTAGGCCAGATTCAGGGTCTGGATGCCGAGTGGACGATGGTTCCAATTCGTTACCGAGAAGGGATAGTCCTTCCAACCATTCCAGAACGAACTGCCAGGGATGATTTTACGGCTGACTTTGAGCCCGACATCGCGCAGTTGCGCGGCCAGCGCATCTCCGGACGCCTTGCGGTAATCATCGTCCAGCGTGATAATCTCATGCTCGAAATCCGCCATGCCCGCTTCCTGCATGAGGGCCATCGCCGCCTCGGGGTCGTATACCGAAGGACCGATGTCGGCGTATTCCGGATGGGCAGGAGCGACATGATGGTTTGCAGCGGTCTCTCCCAGACCGGCAATCGCCAGTTCGAGCAGGACAGAGTTGTCGGTGGCAAGCGCCAATGCGCGTCTGACGCGCACATCGCTGTAGGGTACTTGGCCATTCACTTCGGCTTTCTGGTTCGTACGCAGCACCACAGTTGCGGCGGTGACAACCGAAGACTTTTCCCAAGCGAGACTATCAAAGACTGCGATGAATTCACTGGCAGAATCGTGTATTAGATCAATCTCATCTGCATCAATTGCCGCAGCCCAGGCGGACGGATCATTTCCGTAGTCGATGTATTCTATGCGGTCGATGTAAGGTCCGCCATAAACCGCTGTGCCCCACCAATTGAAGTCCTCTCTGCGTTGCAGGACGGCTTTGACTCCCGGTTCCATGCTTGTGATCCGGTAGGGGCCGGTGCCGAGATTGTCGAAGTAATTCTCCGCATCAAAGCTAGGGTGGACAATCGCAGCAGGATAATCGCTTACACTGGCCATGATGGAGATATCGGGCCGCGAAAGGTTCAGCCGCAGCGTATTTTCATCCATCACCACAACCGCGTTATCGCGCATTTGCCCTGTGTCCGGATCGATCAAAGCGGACATGCGCGACGCCATGGAGTTTCCTTCAACGGATTGATCACACCAGCGGGCAAAGTTGTGGGCGATATGCTCTGCCGTCAGTGGCGTGCCGTCATGCCAAACCACTCCCCTGCGAACGTATAATAGATATTGCGTTGCATTTTCATTGGCCTGCCAACTTTCAATGAGCATGCCGCGCAACGATCCATCGTTGTTGTATTCTACCAGATAGTCGAACATGCCGCGGTAGATATTGGCGATTGTGACGCCATCCGTCACGCGCGGGTCCTTCATTCCCAGCAACGGCTGCTGAACCCTGATAACCGCGCCATTTTTCGCTGTAGCCGAGTGAGCAGGTGTAGGCAGCCCGATCAGCGCATAAGCCGCGGGTACGGCAACTCCCAGTGCGGTCGTGCGGGTCAGAAATTCCCTTCTCGACAAGGCACCCGTCCGATGTTCATTGACATAAGTCTCGGTCTCAGCTGTCGGCCAAACTGTGCCGGTGCCTTTGGGCGTCTGCATGGTTTATCCTCCCAGGGTTAACTTATCTGACGCTCTGGCCGCCGTGCTGGGCCGCATGAGCCTGCGATCACGTCGCGTTACAGTGAGTTCGTTCGGTTACTGCAAAGCTTCTCAGTGTCACTACGCAGAAATGGTTGTAATGTCAACCTCTTGGTTGACATTACAACCTACATCTGTTGATATCGATTGAAACCATGGACGTGACACACAGTGAGGACGAGGCCTTGCAGTCGGGATTTCTAGTCTCTTTAGACATCCAATTGCTCAACCAGGCGATTACGGCTCAGGCTCGAGCTATCATCTCACGCCATGGCGACCTGACCGTGCCGGAATGGCGCATTATACGTCTGGCAAGTTTGAGACCCGGTAAGAGCTCTACCGAATTGCGCAAGACCTTGGGATTTGACAAAGGCCAGTTCAGCAAAACGATCGCCGCGCTGGAAAAACGGGGATATGTCCGTTCCGAGCCCCATCCCAAAGATCGAAGGCAATTCACCCCAGTTCTCACCGCAGCCGGAAAAACGGTTTTGGCCAGAATGGAGCCCGAGTTCGAAGCACGAAACAGGCATTTTCTTAACTCTCTCGACCCGTTCGAACAGAAGGCACTCGAAACCATCCTGAAGAAACTGAAACTTGCAGCTGAGCGGACTGATTTTTCTTCGATGTTGCAGCCTGACGAAGGATGAGTGCATCTGCCGTTCAACATTTGAGGTTCTACAAAGCTACGGTTTTGGGCAACGCAAAACCGGTGGCGGGCGCAGGACATGGAGGCTTTTGCTTCCCTCAAATGGTAGGCTTGGACAGAACTACCTCAGTATGTACACGCCGCCTGCGGCGACACAGAACTTATTTTCACCCTGACGTCCGATTAGAGCATAGCCACCTTGTTGGAAGGACACGGTTTTCAACAGATAAGCTTGAGATAGGTATCCGCGGAGGATTGCCCTCAAAGGACGTTTCGAGACCAAGCAAAACTGTCGACCTATCCAGTCCATTAAGAACACTTAACCAAAACAACACGTATGACACCGCGAGCTTTCGAACATCGTATTCATTTGTCACCATTCGGCTTACCAAGCTTCAAGATAGCCTCAACGCGCAGCCAAGACGCATGATTTCGGTCAGATGATGATTTTGGTGAAAGAGGCGCGACAAGTGTTTCTTCCGGGGGAGACCTCTGACGGAGACTTCGCCGCATTCTACAGAAGCATCCACAAACTCAAAAAAGAGCTAACGTTCAGGGGCATCAGATGACTTCAAATATGCTGGTGATTATGTCCGATGAGCATCAGGCCCGGGCTATGGGCTGCGCCGGGCACCCGTTGGTGCGAACGCCAAACCTTGATGCGCTTGCCGCTCGGGGCACGCGCTTTACCAATGCCTACACACCGTGTCCAATCTGCGTGCCTGCACGTGCAAGCTTTGCCACCGGTCTGTACCCTCATCAGACACGGCTTTGGGACAATGCGATGCCATATACTGGCGCGATCCGCGGATGGGGCCACGCCTTGCAGGACAAGGGCGTGCCTGTCGAGAGCATTGGCAAGCTGCACTACCGCGCCGAGGAGGACCCGGCAGGGTTTGATGTCGAACACATACCGATGATGGTTGTTGGCGGGATCGGTATGGTTTGGGCCAGTATCCGCAAAGAAGATGAGCGGATTGTAGGGCCGAAACGAATGCTTGGAGAGTATATCGGTCCGGGGACGAGCGGGTATACGGAATACGACGTATCCGTTGTCGAGCGGACCAAAGACTGGATTGCAAAACGTGCAAAGGAAAGTCAGCCATGGTGCCTGTATGTCGGCCTGGTTGCGCCGCATTTTCCCCTGGTGGTGCCGCAAGAATTTTACGACCTGTATCCTGCGAAAACTCTACCGCCGGTCAAGCTGCATCCCGATGGTGGATACCAGCGCCACCCCTGGGTGGAAAAGCAGAACGCTATTATGGACAGCGAAGGCTTATTCAAAGACCCCGACGAAAGGCTGGCGGCCATGTCGTCATATTATGGGCTTTGCACATGGCTTGACCAGAATGTGGGACAAATACTCGACGCGTTACAAACGGCGGGCCTCGCCGACAATACAACCGTTGTCTATACCTCAGATCATGGTGACAACGTCGGTGCGCGGGGGCTTTGGGGCAAGTCCAATATGTATGAGGAAAGCGTCGCCATCCCGATGATCATTGCGGGCCCCGAAGTGCCGACAGGAGAATGTGCGACGCCCGTGAGCCTGCTCGACCTCTCTGTGACCATCGCCGAACATTTTGAATCAAAGATTACCGCAGCCGACGGTGTAACAGGGCTGACTTCCATCCTCGAGAGACCTGCCGACACAGACCGGACCGTGTTTTCCGAATACCATGCCGCGGGCGCCGTCTCTGGTGCTTTCATGTTGCGCAAAGGAAGATGGAAGCTCATTCACTATGTCGGTTTTTCCGATGAACTTTTCGACCTTGAAAACGACCCGGAAGAACTCAACAACCGTGCACCCGACGCCGATTGTGCCGACGTTCTTCGGGACCTTCATGCAGAGCTCAGAACAATATGTGACCCACTCGAAATAGACGCCCTGGCCTTTAAGGATCAGGCTAAGTTGATTTTAAGCTACGGAGGACGCGTCAACGCTTTGAAGCTTGGCGCTCCTGGGGCAACTCCGCCGCCGAAATTTGTCATTTGAAGCCATCGGGGTGTATCAGGTATGTCCGCCGCATAATCACATGAACCAGGCCCTTTCTTAGCTCACGCTGCCACCTGTCCCAAATACCCTGACGACGGAAACAAAACGCCACCGCATTCCTGCGCTTGAAACGACGCGAGATTACTTGACCTGCTCCACTCTGAGTCCGCGTCTATAGGTTAGCTCTGTTCAGGTTTGCTGTGCTACCGGAAGTGTCCCCATTCGGGGCTAGATTTTCCGCCCTTTGATCACACAGACGGGCTGGATGCGTCTGGTAATTTCATCAGCGCTGCTGGGACGTTGTTCCCAATAGCGCTGTGCGCTCTTTCTTCGTTGTAGTCTCTACGCCAAGCCTCCAACTTTTCGGCCGTATCTTCAAGGCCCATGAACCAATGAGCATTCAAGCATTCGGATCGGAGTTTACCGTTGAACGCCTCGATGTAGGCATTTTCCGTCGGCCTTCCCGGCCTTGAGAAGTCCAGCGTGACACCCCGCTGGTAGGCCCAAAGGTCCATGTCCCGAGAAACAAATTCGCTGCCATAGCACGTCGGGAAGAAGGGCTGCTGGTAGGTTATGGTCGCCTGCGCAGCCTCTAAATTGCGCAGCGGGTGGCCATAACCGGGTCTCAGGTCTCAACAGTGGTTTTGCACA
>NZ_JBXWSB010000166.1:0-7855 GCF_059613205.1 Ruegeria sp. BHSB064 | reverse complement strand
AGCTTTTCTTCGGCCAGTGCTGGGGCCGACGCGAAGATGTCCGAGAAGTTGATGCTGTCGGTCAGGAAGAAGATCGCGAAGATCCCAAGCGCAAAGCCGAAGTCACCCACCCGGTTCACGATGAACGCTTTCATCGCCGCCGCATTGGCCGAAGACTTGCGATAGTAGAAGCCGATCAGCAGATACGAGGCGACACCCACACCTTCCCAGCCAAAGAACATCTGAACCAGGTTGTCCGCTGTCACCAGCATCAGCATGGCGAAGGTGAAGAAGGACAGATAGGCAAAGAAACGCGGTTTATAGCTTTCGCCTTCGCGCCACTGCGGATCGTGATCCATGTAGCCGAAGGAATAGAGATGAACGAGTGCCGAAACGGTTGTCACCACGATCAGCATGATCGCGGTCAGACGGTCCAGACGGATCGCCCAGCTTGTCGACAACGAGCCGCTTTCGATCCAGCGCATGATCTCAATCTGCTGCGTCACCCCATCAAATGTGAAGAAAACGATCCACGACAGCAGACAGGCCAGAAACAGCAAACCCGTAGCCGTCCACATAGCGGCTTTCTCGCCAATGAACTTCCAGCCAAAGCCGCAGATCAGCGCGCCCACGAGCGGGGCAAAGAGGATGGTGGTTTCCATAATTCTCTTAGCCCTTCATCATATTGACGTCTTCAACCGCGATGGTGCCACGGTTGCGGAAGAAGCAGACCAGAATGGCCAGACCAATCGCCGCCTCGGCCGCTGCAACGGTCAGCACGAACAGCGTAAACACCTGCCCGACCAGATCGCCGAGGAAACTGGAAAACGCCACGAGGTTAATATTCACCGCCAACAGCATCAGTTCGATGCTCATCAGCAGGATGATGACGTTCTTGCGGTTCAGGAAGAGACCGAAGATGCCGATGACGAACAGCGTCGCCGCGACCGTAAGATAGTGTTCAAGTCCGATCATCGTCTCAAAGTCCCTGCCCCGGTTTCACGTCCTTCAACTCCATCGCCTTGGCAGGGTCGCGCATCATCTGGCCGACGATGTCCTGACGCTTGATGTCCTGACGGTGGCGCAGCGTCAAAACAATGGCACCGATCATGGCGACCAGCAGGATCAGGCCCGCCAGTTGGAACAGAAGGAAATATTGATCATAAAGGATGACACCCAACGCCTCAGTGTTATGGCGGTCCGCTGGAACTGGCTGGGCCAGATTGGCCGCCGCACCCTGCGCGCTGTCCCAAGCGCCAAAGGCCATAACGAACTGCATCAGGATGACCAGACCGATCAGCAGGGCCAACGGCATATAGCGCGCCATCTCGGCCTTGAGCTCGGCAAAGTCCACGTCCAGCATCATTACAACGAACAGGAAAAGCACCGCGACCGCGCCCACGTAGACGATGATCAGCAGCATCGCCACAAACTCGGCCCCCAGCAGCACGAACAGGCCCGCCGCCGACAGGAAGGACAGGATCAGCCACAGCACCGAGTGCACCGGCTGGCGGCTGATCACCGTGAACAACCCGCCGGTAATGGCGCTGATGGCAAACAGATAGAAGGCAAAGACGGTCATTGATCCTCATCCTCGTTGCCGCCCATGACCTCTTGCGCCAGATCCAGCGCGCGGGTCATGGCCGGGATGCCGGCAAAAACCGACATCTGACCGATCGTTTCCACGATCTCTTGTTTCTTGGCACCCGCTTCCAGCGCATGGCGCACAGTTTGGCGCACGGCACTGTCCGCTTGCGCGCCCTGACAGGTCAGCCCGGCCAGCGTCAGCAGCAGGCGGGTTTTGGCATCCAGCCCGTCTTTGTTGACGGTGTTGCCGAACATCATCTCCATGACCTCTTTAGGCATGGTCGGCCACAGCGCTTCGAACCCCTTGGGCGAAAAGCTTTCCATAGCCGGGTTCATCGCCTTGGCCATGTCCTGAGCCTGCTTCATCATCAGCTCGAACGGATTTGTCGGGCTGTCAGTCATCGATACGGCGCGTCCATTTCCAGATTGCGGGCGATTTCGGCTTCCCAACGTTCGCCGTTATCCAGCAGTTTTTCCTTGTCGTAAAACAGCTCTTCGCGGGTTTCCGTGGCGAATTCGAAATTCGGGCCTTCGACGATGGCATCGACCGGGCACGCCTCTTGGCAGAAGCCGCAATAGATGCATTTGGTCATGTCGATGTCATAACGCGTTGTGCGGCGGCTGCCGTCTTCGCGCGGTTCCGCGTCGATGGTGATGGCTTGCGCCGGGCATATCGCTTCACACAGTTTGCAGGCAATGCAGCGTTCTTCGCCATTGGGATAACGACGCAGCGCATGTTCCCCCCGGAATCGCGGCGACAGAGGGCCCTTTTCATGTGGGTAGTTCACGGTGGCTTTCGGGGCAAAGAAGTACTTGAGCCCCAGTTTCATACCGACCCAGAAGTCCTGCAGCAGAAAATACTTGGCGGCGCGGGTGTAGTCGATTTGAGTCATAGAGAGCTAACCTTCTGATCATATCGCGTTTCACCGGCGTTGGAGTAGTCACGCCAGTGCGTCTCGTAGTCACTTTGAAGAACCGTGTCCATGAGAGCCGCTTCGGAACCGCGCTGGATTTCATAGTACAAATAGACCTGCCCATCCGGGAGGGCATCGCCCAGGTCGATCCGCCGTTCTCCATCCGCCGGATCTTGTAGATCCAAAATCGCCTGATGGAAGGCATGGCTGCGTTGAATCGCCTGGCACGTGTTGACCACGCAGCCCGCGTTCCGACGCCAGAACGAATAGACCAGTTCCGGATTGAATTGATACATTCCATGCCCGGCCCAGCCGTTCAGGCCATTCACCGAGATGAAATGACCGCCGGGCTTCAACATGCGAAACACGTTTTCCAACGCAACGGGGACGTTAAACACATGCTCAATCGTTCCACCGTCGAAGATGAAATCGAATTGACCCGCAAGCTCTTTCGGAATGGGGCGGTTTAGGTCCTGAAGAATCGTTGCGCCTTCATGGTCCGAGAAATCCATAGTTTCGACTTCACCGAAGCCCAGCTTGCGAAAGAACGTCTCGCTGTAGCCATCCGACTGCTGGAGGTCTTCCAACTGAATATGATCCAGTCCCTCTCGGCGCAGTTTGCGCTGAAAGATCCTGGGGGGCCGCAGACGAACAAATTCCTGACGGCCCAGCATCAATGAACGGCCTTCCACAGAGTGCCGTGTCGAAAACTCGACAAGCTTGGAGAAGACTGTGAAATCGATACCCAACGCGTTAGCCCCCTGTGCTCCAACGGGCGAACGCACCCCAGAACCAGTCGAACTTTGCCGCGAAGGCCACAAAGACTACCCAGGCCAGCGAGAACGGCAGGAAGACTTTCCAACCCAACCGCATCAGCTGGTCATAGCGATAGCGCGGCGTGATCGCCTTGACCATTGCGAAGAGGAAGAAGAAGAACGCCATCTTCGCAACCATCCACAGCACGCCATCGGGCAGGCCCGGGATCGGCGACAACCAGCCACCGAAGAACAACAGCGTGGTCAGTGCGCACATCAGGAAGATCGCGATGTATTCACCGGCCATGAACAGCAGGAAGGGTGTGGCAGAGTATTCAACCTGATAACCGGCGACCAGTTCCGATTCCGCCTCGGGCAAATCGAACGGGGGTCGGTTGGTTTCCGCCAGCGCCGAAATGAAGAACAGGAAGACCATCGGGAAGTGCGGCAGCCAGTACCAGCTGAAGAAGCCGAACGAACCGTCCTGCGCACGCACAATGTCACCAAAGTTCATCGACCCGGTCGAGATGATAACACCGATGATGATCAGGCCGATCGAAACCTCGTACGAAATCATCTGCGCCGCAGAGCGCAGAGACCCAAGAAACGGGTACTTTGAGTTCGACGCCCAACCGCCCATGATCACGCCATAAACTTCCAGTGAAGACACAGCGAAAACATAGAGAATGGCGACGTTGATGTCCGACAGAACCCAGCCATCGTTGAACGGGATCACTGCCCAGGCGATCATCGCCAGCACAAAAGAGGTCAGCGGAGCAAGGATAAAGACGGTCCGGTCCGCCCCCGCCGGGATGACGACCTCTTTGACCACATATTTCAGCGCGTCGGCCACCGATTGCAGCAAACCGTAGGCGCCAACCACGTTTGGCCCGCGACGCATCTGGACAGCCGCCCAGATCTTGCGGTCGCCGTAAACAAGGAACAACAGCGAGATCATCACGAACGCAACAACTGCAAGCACTTGCGCCAGAATGATGATGGCTATTCCGCCTGGGGTGTTAAAGAAATCAGCCATTGGTCCTCACACCGTGGGTATTCCGTTTTCCGCACGCGATGCAAAGGCCAGGTGCCTGCGCAAAGTGCGACTGGGTCGGCGCGTTGGTGTAAACAGCATCTGCCGCTTCAGCGCCACCCTTAATCTTCAGTTTCACACACAAATCCAGCGCGGCGAACTGCCACCCGGCAGCCGCCTTTACTTGTAATATGAAACGGTTCCGGCTCATTCCGCCGCGATCTTTCCAGTCCGACGCGCCTGTGCCTGCGCTGAAAGCTCGGCCATCAGTTGCGACGCACGGGCAATCGGGTTGGTCAGATAGAAATCCTTGACCGCATTGCGGAACGTGGCCTGACCCAGCGGCGCTGCATCGAGCGGTTGAACCTCATTCTCGATCACCTCATCGATCCGGGCCAGATGCGGCACAGCCTCAATGAGTGCAGTTCGCAATTGCGCAAGTGAGTCGAATGGAAGTGTCGCGCTCAATTCGGCCGATAATGCCCGAAGAATTGCCCAGTTTTCCTTGGCTTCGCCCGGTGCAAAACCGGCGCGCATCGCCACTTGCGGGCGTCCTTCGGTGTTCACGAACAAGCCGTTTTCTTCGGTGTAGGCCGCGCCCGGAAGAATCACGTCGGCGCGGTGTGCGCCACGGTCTCCGTGACTGCCCTGATAAATGACAAACGCGCCTTCGCCGATCTCAACCTCATCGGCGCCGAGATTATAAATCACGTCGGCAGCGCTGACCGCATCCATGCCACCTTCGTTGGTTGCATTTACATCCATTGCACCCACGCGAGAGGCTGCTGTGTGCAATACCAAAAGCCCGCTTTCGGTATTGGCCGCAATGGCTTGCGCGGATGCTAATACTGCAGCACCATCCGCTTCTTGCAGGGCGCCCTGCCCCACGATCACTAGCGATGCTTTACCCTTGATGGCGTCATCACCACCCATATCGACGACCTTCTGCAAGGCCGCACGATCATCGCCCATGTGATGGTAGTCATAGGTCAGATCTACTGCCGGACCGACCAAAGCCACCTCGGCCCCGTGCGCCCAGGCTTTGCGGATCCGCGCGTTCAGTACCGGAGCTTCATCGCGCGGATTGGTCCCGATCAGCAGAATGCGTTCAGCCGAATCGATGTCTTCAATCGTAGCGGTCCCGGCATAAGCCCCACGGTTGCCAGCAGGCAGCTTGGCCCCATCGGTGCGGCATTCGACAACACCGCCCTGCCCTTCGATCATCTGCTTCAAAGCAAAGGTCGCTTCGACCGAGGCCAGATCACCCACGATCCCAGCAGGCTTTTCGGCCCCTTTCAGCGCCTCAGCAGCTTTGGTCAGCGCCTCGGGCCACGACGCCGGACGCAACTTACCGTTTTCGCGGATGTAGGGCTTGTCCAAGCGCTGACGACGCAGGCCATCCCAAACAAAGCGGGTCTTGTCGCTGATCCACTCTTCGTTCACGCCATCATGGTTGCGCGGCAGGAAGCGCATCACTTCGCGCCCTTTGGTGTCCACGCGGATATTCGAACCAAGGGCGTCCATGACGTCGATGCTCTCGGTCTTGGTCAGTTCCCATGGGCGAGCGGTAAAGGCGTAAGGTTTCGACGTCAGCGCCCCAACCGGGCACAGATCGATGATGTTGCCCTGCAGGTTCGACTCTAGCGTCTGGTTCAGGTACGAGGTGATCTCGGCATCCTCGCCCCGCCCGGTCTGACCCATCTGCGTGATCCCGGCGACCTCAGTCGTGAAACGCACACAGCGGGTACAACTGATGCAACGCGTCATCGCCGTGCCCACCAGCGGGCCAAGATCCAGATCGTCCACAGCACGCTTGGCTTCTTTGAAGCGCGACCCCGACAGACCATAAGCCATAGCCTGATCCTGCAAATCGCACTCACCGCCCTGATCGCAAATCGGGCAATCCAGCGGGTGGTTGATCAGCAGAAACTCCATCACGCCTTCACGGGCTTTTTTGACCATGGGCGAGTTTGTCTTGACGACCGGAGGCTGACCTTCTGGCCCCGGACGCAGGTCACGTACCTGCATCGCGCACGAGGCCGCAGGTTTCGGCGGGCCGCCGACTACTTCGACCAGGCACATCCGGCAGTTCCCGGCAATTGACAAACGTTCATGGTAACAAAAACGCGGCACTTCGACCCCGGCTTGTTCACAAGCCTGGATCAGGGTCATCGCGCCTTCGACTTCGATTTCCTGCCCGTCGATATTGATCTTGCGGAGGTCAGACATGATTTCGTTAGCCTTTCAGGAATGCACCGATCCGGGTGCCGTTGGCAATCTCGCGTTCGCCAGCTGCGCAGAACGTGTCGGGCTCGCCCACGACAACACCGCTTTGCTGGATGTATTTGATTAGGTCGTCCTGTGCACGCTTGCGCGGAATGGCATCTGCCAAATAGCGTATGTCGCTTTCTTGATAGCCCTTGGCCTTGAGCTCGGCGTCCAGCGTTTTCATCTGCGCCTGCGCCTCGGGCCGATTGAACTTGATCGACCGGCATTCACCGGCGATTTGTTCAGCCACAGCAGCGGCAAACGCAAAGTCGTACAGTTCCGGTGGCAGTTCGGCGCGAAACTCTGCCCGAGAGGCAGCGTTGTCAGTCGCAGAGCTGGTTGGCGTTTCGCACGCCGACAATGACATCAGCAATGCGACACCAACTGTTCCGGATCTGAGAACCTGAACACCCATCCGTCAATCCGCCCTCAAGTAAACGCCAATGGCGCTGTTTCGCTGGATTTCCTTCTGGCCCAGCGTGCAAAACGTGGTGGGGTTCTCATAAGTCACCCCGTTTGAGGCCAGATAAGCCTCACCTTTGGCGCGCATGCGGTCTTTTTCCGCGTCCGACTCGACATAAGACCGGATTTCCCGGTCTGTGTATCCCAAGTCGTTCGCTTTGGAGCGCAGCCCCCACATCACACTGATCGCTTTCAATCGTCGCCCGCTGATCGAGGGGCAGTATTCCGAAATCTCGTTTGCGATGGCGATGTAATAGAGTTCATTGTCGATCTCTTTGACATCCCTCAAGGGCGGCTTGGCTTCTGCCGCCGTAGGAACAGCCATCAAGGCAGCCAAAGCGATTGTTTTTGCATATGACATGGGATTTCCTTTCGTCTTGGAGCCTCCAAGACGAAGGGATGCGCGTCTGCTAGGCAATAACCCCAAACGCGCCCCGTCGTGATATGCAAAAACACTGGTCATCATGGGCGTTTGCAGGTTCCTGCAAATGTAAGTTGGTCATCCGCGATGGTAAGCTGTTGCGGTTCCGTGTCCGGCCCCACTTTCCAATTGATCCGCGACGACCCAAAGTTTTGCACACAGAACTTCGTACCTTCGTGGCGCCCGGCCTCGCGCGCGCCATCCAATGACGCAGACACACCTTTGACGACCACAGTAAAGTCAGCGGGCGACTTCTTCTTGTCGACAGCTTTGGCCTTGGTCCGGAACGCCTGACCATCGAACAGAAGCCGGTCTTCTGACGGCCTGATCAGGCCGCACGCGGATACACTGGCCAAAGCCAGAACAACAACAAGGGTTTTAGTGGCCTTCATATGTTCCCTCTTTGTAGTCTTATCCGCCATTTCACCATCAAAAC
>NZ_JBXWSB010000165.1:0-8063 GCF_059613205.1 Ruegeria sp. BHSB064 | reverse complement strand
GTTTACGGCTGCTTGGTTCATTCTGTTTATGGTGCCCTATTTCCTGTGGGTGCGCGATGACGCACCAGCGGACAAAACGGGCAGCGTGGGTGAAGCGCTGCGTCTGCTGGCGAAATCAGTATCTAACCTGCGCCATCGCGTCAGTCTGGCCAGCTACCTTGGCTCGTCGATGTTCTACCGCGATGCGCTCAACGGGCTTTACAGCTTTGGCGGTGTTTATGCGCGGTTGGTGTTGGAGTGGGACCTGATCAAGATCGGTGTATTTGGGATTGTCAGCGTTTTGGCAGCCGCGGCGTTTTCCTGGGTTGGCGGCAAGCTGGACAAGAAATACGGCCCCAAACCGGTGATCATCGTTGCGATCTGGGTTTTGATATTTGTCTGCGCCACTGTGGTCATGATGGATCGAACGCAAATCTACGGTATCCAGCTCGAAGACGGATCAAGCCTGCCAGATATCGTTTTCTTCGGCTGCGGTGTGTTGATCGGCGGTATGGGCGGCATTCTTCAATCGGCCAGCCGCTCGATGATGGTGCGGCACACGGACCCTGAGGCCCCGGTGGAAAGCTTTGGGCTTTATGGTTTGTCGGGGCGTGCGACGGCCTTTGCCGCACCGCTTTTGATCGGAATTGCAACAACCGTGACCGGCAGTGCCCGGCTGGGGGTGTCACCCATCGTTGGGTTGTTTATTCTGGGACTATTCCTGATGCGCTGGGTCAGACCGGAAGGGGATCAGAGCAGATGATTTTAAAGCGTTTTTTGATAATCGTGGCTGCCCTTGCTTTGACGGGTACAGCAACGGCAGAGCCGCTGGCGAAGCAGTTGTTCGGGGCGCAACGGGTCAACTCGCAACAAAAACCGGCCGCGTTCGGCAGTTATTCGCGCGGATGCGCCGCCGGGTCGGTACAATTGCCCGAAACCGGTGCCACATGGCAGGCTATGCGCCTGTCGCGCAATCGCAACTGGGGCCACCCGGAGGCGATCGATTACGTCAAGGACCTCAGCAAGTTTGCGGCGAAGCAGCCGGGTTGGAACGGTCTCTATGTCGGGGATATCAGCCAACCGCGGGGTGGTCCTATGACCTCGGGCCATCGGTCCCATCAGTTGGGTCTGGATATCGATATCTGGATGCTGCCCGGGGACAACATGCGCCTCAGCCGCAAAGCGCGCGAGAATATCTCTTCTATTTCGCTGCGTCGCGCGAATGGGGCTTTTGTCAACGGGAACTGGACGAAGCAGCACCATGCTGTTCTGCGCGAAGCGGCCAAAGACAAGCGCGTGGCGCGTATCTTTGTGTTTCCCGGCGCGAAAGTGCAGATGTGCAAGGATGAGAAAGGCAACCGCGCCTATCTGCGCAAGATCAGACCATGGTGGGGGCACCATTATCACTTTCACGTCCGTCTGAAATGCCCCCGAGGGTCGAAAGGCTGCGTCAACCAGGACCCGCCCCCCAAGGGCGATGGGTGCGCTCAGGCGCAGGAATGGGTAAACAACATCCTCAATCCACCACCACCTGATCCAAATGCGCCAGCCCCCAAGAAACGCCGGGAGTATGTTCTGGCTGATTTGCCACAACAATGCGCCGCCGTTTT
This sequence comes from Ruegeria sp. BHSB064, assembly GCF_059613205.1. Taxonomy (NCBI): domain Bacteria; kingdom Pseudomonadati; phylum Pseudomonadota; class Alphaproteobacteria; order Rhodobacterales; family Roseobacteraceae; genus Ruegeria; species Ruegeria sp. BHSB064. The sequence continues at coordinate 6,474 of NZ_JBXWSB010000165.1, read as the reverse complement.
GCAATCCAACTAAGCGCCTTTCTGTTTTTAGCTACGGCAGCTGTGGCGGTCGAAGTTAAGTCCGCCACCCATCTGAATAGTTTTGAATGGCATAATCCGGCGAATTGGTTTGGTGGGTTTTCGGCGCTGCACGTTCTGGGCGACGGTCAGCAGATATTGGTGCTGAGCGATCGGGCCAGAATGGCCACGGCGCGCATAGAGCGCGACGGGGATCAGATCACCAGCATTCAGGTTTTGGATCAGTGGCGGGTCTTGTCCAGTCAGGGGCGCATCATGAAAGGTGGTGTGGGCGATTCCGAAGGGCTCGCGCTGGCACTAGGTGGTGGGTTCTATATCTCGTTCGAAGGCGTGCACCGGATCGCCCATTATTCAGGGCCGGGTGCCAAGGCGCGGGTTTTGCCTCGGCTGCCCGTGTTTGACCACCTCGCCGACAACGGATCTTTCGAAGGGCTTGCCATTGATGCGCGCGGTCGGCTTTACACGATGCCGGAAAAAAATCGCACCAAAGGCGGGAACATCCCGGTCTTTCGTTGGGATGGCGATGCATGGTCGATCCCATTTGTCTTGCCACAACGCGATGGTTTCAAACCCGTCGGCGCTGATTTTGGCCCGGATGGGAAGTTTTACGTGCTGGAGCGTAAGCTGGGCTTTATTGGGTTTCGCTCAAGGCTGCGTCGGTGGGAGGTGACGGATGACATTCTCAGCGCTGAAGAAACCCTGTTCGAAACTGCAGCGGGCACGCATGACAACCTCGAAGGGCTGTCTGTCTGGCGCGACGGTCAGGGCCGTTTGCGGGCCACGATGATCTCGGATGACAACTTTCTGGCTCTGCAGCGAACCGAATTGGTGGAATATCTGCTGCCCGATTGACAGAGCCACGGCAAAGGTCTAAACGCACGGCTTGCCTTGGGACGGTCCCTTGGCCAAGTCGCCGCTACCTTGTCAAAACGGGCATCAAAACATGCAACGCGCTTACATTCCCGGCATCATTGCCATGGCCACCATTGTTGTGGCCTCGAACATTCTGGTCCAGTTCCTGATCCTTGACGGGCTGTTGACGTGGGGTGCTTTCACCTATCCGCTGGCCTTTCTGGTCACTGACATCATGAACCGCGTCTATGGCGTAGGTCCGGCCCGCAAGGTCGTGTTTGCCGGGTTTGTCACCGGCATCATCTGTTCGCTGATCGGCAGCCAGATCATGTTGCAGGGCGACGGGTTTGAATACGCCGCCGTACCGTTGCGCATTGCTGTTGCATCCGGCACCGCTTTCCTGATCGCGCAGCTGACCGACGTCACCGTGTTCAACGCCATGCGTGGCGGTCGCTGGTGGCGCGCGCCACTGGTGTCGACACTGGTGGGCTCGGCACTGGACACCGCGATCTTCTTCACCATCGCTTTCTCGGCCTCGGTCACATTTTTTGGCGCCAATGCAGACGCCGCGATCAACTGGGCGTGGGAACCCGTGCCGTTCATGCTGTCCGGCCCGATGGCGCCACTCTGGGTCACGCTGGCCTTTGCAGACTGGCTGGTGAAACTATCGCTGGCCCTGATTGCTTTGATCCCGTTCAAAGTCATTGTTGCCCGGCTGACTGCCGCACAGCCTGCTTAAAAAAAGTGCTTTGAGAATGGCGCATCTTGTGTCAGGCTCAAAGTTAACCGCAACAGATAGAAAAGGAGGTGATCCAGTGTCAAGAAAGAGATTGGAGAGAGGTGTCGGAACAACCGGGGGGATCGCCTGCTAGGGCAGCCCTTGGCGGAGCGCTCGCTCCGGCTGGTCGATTGATCTAACCGACCCGACCTCCTGAACTTTCGAAGGGCCGTCCCACCGGGGCGGCCCTTTCTGTTTTCACGCGTGCCCTGTAAGGTCCGGCCCATGTTGCGCATCACCGACGATATCATCCTGCAAGACTGGGAAATGACCGAAAGCTTTGTTCGTTCTTCCGGTCCCGGCGGGCAGAACGTCAACAAGGTCTCGACCGCAGTTGAACTGCGGTTCGAAGCGGCGCGTTCCCCCTCTTTGCCCGATCCGGTCAAGAGCCGCTTGAAACGGCTGGCCGGGCGGCGCTGGACCAAAGAGGGCGCAATCATCATCCAATGTGAAGAGACCCGTTCTCAGGCGCGTAACCGTGAAATCGCCCGCGCGCGGCTGGCCGAACTGATCACTCGTGCGCTCGTCAAACCCAAACGGCGCATCGCAACCAAGCCGACCTATGGTTCGGTCAAGCGCAGGTTGGCGACCAAGAAGGCGCGCGGTGACGTCAAAGCGTTGCGGGGCAAGGTCTCTGAAGAATGATCTGGCATCTTTTCGATGCGTTGCTACTCTGCCCCTGACAGGCAGGAGGATACCGCCATGAGGTTGGAGGGAAAAACCGCAATTGTCACCGGTGGTGCATCCGGGTTCGGCGCAGGGATCGCGCGGAAGTTCCTCGACGAAGGCGCGCGCGTGATGATCGCGGATATCAATGGCGAAGCGGCGCTGGATCTTGCAAACACACTCGGAGAACGGGCAATCGGACACCAGGTTGACGTTGCTGACGGTGCTTCGGTTCAAGCCATGGCAGATACCGCAAGGCGTCAGTTCGAAGATCTGGATATTCTGGTGAACAACGCAGGCGTCACGCATTTGCCGACCCCGCTCGAAAACGTCTCGGAAGACGATTTCGACCGCGTGTTCAATGTAAACATGAAATCCGTCTACCTGACCGCCCGCGCCTTTGTCCCGGCAATGAAATCGCGCGGGGCAGGTGCGATCCTGAACGTGGCCTCAACGGCCGGGTTGTCTCCGCGCCCCAACCTGAACTGGTATAACGCCTCAAAGGGCTGGATGATCACGGCAACCAAGACTATGGCTGTGGAACTTGCACCAACCGGTGTGCGTGTGAACGCCATCTGCCCCGTGGCCGGAGAAACGCCGCTGCTGAAATCCTTCATGGGGGAAGACACGCCCGAGATTCGTGCCAAATTCCTGTCGACCATTCCACTGGGCCGTTTTTCCACACCCGAAGACATGGCCAACGCCGCCTGTTTCCTCTGCTCGGACGAGGCCAGCATGATCACGGGTACAGCGCTTGAGGTTGACGGTGGCCGCTGCATCTGATCCGCTCTTCATCTGGCCCAAAATACCTCCGCCGGAGGCAGCGCGCCTGCGCGCTTTTCGGCCTGAACATCAATGTAAAAAATGACCCCCGGACCCAAGAACCTGATCACTGATATCCCCGGCCTGATGGTCGGTAACGCGCAGGACGATACGCTGAAATCCGGCGCAACAGTCTTGACGGCACAAGCTCCGTTTGTGGCTTCGGTCCATGTGATGGGCGGTGCGCCGGGGACGCGCGAAACCGATCTGCTTGCACCGGACAAAGCTGTGGCCCATGTGGATGCGATTGTTTTGTCTGGCGGTTCTGCCTTTGGGCTCGAGGCCTGCTCGGGTGTTTCGGACGGGTTGCGTGACAAAGGCCGGGGGTATCCGGTCGGTGACGTCACGGTGCCCATAGTCCCGGGCGCGATCCTGTTTGATTTGCTCAACGGTGGTGACAAAAACTGGGTTGAAAACCCGTATCGTGCCCTGGGACGCGCAGCGTACGAGGCAGCGTCGGATCAATTCGATCTCGGCTCAACGGGCGCTGGAACCGGAGCTTTGGCTGCGATGCAAAAAGGCGGGCTCGGTTCGGCTTCGTTTGTTCTGGACAGTGGGATAACCGTCGGCGCGCTGGTTGCGGCCAACCCGCTGGGCAGTGTGACCACTCCGGGGGATCAACATTTCTGGGCGGCACCGTTTGAAACGGGTGGTGAATTTGGTGGTCTGGGGCCTGATCCCAATGCAGCTCATGGCGCGCCGCAGGCCAGCCGCAAGTCGCAGGCTATGAAGGCCGCAGACTCGACCAAGACAAATACCACCATCGCCATCGTCGCAACCGATGCAGCTTTGACCAAACCTCAATGTCAAAGGATGGCCGTTGCTGCCCATGACGGAATTGCGCGTGCGATTGTGCCGGCTCACACGCCGGGCGACGGCGATCTGGTCTTTGCCGCCAGCACCGGTGTTCGCCCCTTATCGACCGAAGCTGAATTAGGGCTTATCGGTCACGCAGCTTCTGTTTGTCTGGCGCGGGCCATTGCGCGGGCTGTGTATCTGGCGGCTCCGGCTGCGGGCGACCTTTTGCCCTGCTGGTCCGACGTAAATGACCAATGTTAAGGACATCCCTTTTGTCGCAGTGGCACAGTAAGCCTGCGCGGCAATCTGCGCGTTGACTCTTTTTTGTGCCGAATGTCCATTCGGTGCAGCAAATTCGTATCGGAGCAATAGCTATGAATCGCATCCTCGCCACCGCAATTGTTGGTCTTCTGGCCTTGCCCGCCTATGCTGAAGGCGACGCAGAAGCGGGCAAGAAAGCCTTCAACAAATGCAAGTCCTGCCACCTGATCGCTGACCCGGAAGGCGAAGTGATTGTCAAAGGCGGTAAGACCGGCCCGAACCTTTATGGCATCGCTGGCCGCACTGCCGGGACATATGAGGGCTTCAAATACGGTGACAGCATTGTTGCCGCAGGTGAAAAAGGTCTGGTTTGGGACGAGGCGACCTTTGTCGAATACTCGCAAGATCCCAAGGCATTTCTGAAAACCTATCTGGATGACACAGCCGCCAAGTCGAAAATGACATTCAAGCTGAAAAAAGGCGGTGAAGACGTCTATGCCTATATCGTCAGTGTCTCGGGCGAATAAGCCCTGACACCGCGTGCAACTGCACAAGGACCAAAGGCCGCAGCCCCTGCGGCCTTTCGTGCGATTGATGCCGCGGCAATTCCCAGCCACTTTGGTATCTGACAGGTGGTTTTCACCCGTCGCACAGCCAGACCGATCCGGCGGCAGCTAAACTCACAATAACCGCCCGGCAGATGGACTGGCAGCAGGAGAGGATAGATGGGAATCATGATCCCGGCCTGGGTCGATGGCGAGTTGACCCCTGTGGACAAGCTCGAAGCGCATGAAAAAGGGCTCAAGCACAAAGCTGTGTCCGTTTTTGTTGTGCGTGGAACTGAGATTTTGCTGCAACGTCGTGCATTGGGCAAATATCACACGCCTGGCCTGTGGGCGAATACCTGTTGCACGCACCCTGATTGGGATGAAAGCTCGTCTACTTGTGCTGTGCGCCGTTTGCGGGAAGAGCTTGGGATTACGGGCCTTTATCCCGAGTATCGCCATCGTCTGGAATACCATGCGGATGTCGGCAACAACATGGTCGAAAACGAGGTTGTCGACGTCTTTCTGGCTCATGTTCGCGGGCCGCTGAAGATCGAGCCTAACCCGGACGAAGTCATGGATATCCGCTGGATCGACTATCATGACCTTCTGGCCGAAGTGACCCGTCACCCGGATCGTTTCACGCCATGGCTCAAGATCTATCTGCACAAATACGCTGACACGATTTTTGGCCCTGATCTGATCATTTCTGCCAAATCCTGACGCAGTTGGGTAAACCCTGCCTTGCAAGGTCGGCGCAAGCCGCCTAAATCAACGCGTCATGGCCAAGCAGAAGACAGACCCGAATTACAAGGTAATCGCCGAAAACCGGCGCGCCCGATTCGATTATGCGATCGAAGAGGATATCGAGTGCGGCATTGTCCTGGAGGGGTCCGAGGTCAAATCCCTGCGTGCTGGTGGCTCGAACATCGCGGAAAGCTATGCTTCGGTCGATGATGGGGAACTGTGGCTGATCAACAGCTACATCGCGCCGTACGAGCAGGCCAAGGTGTTCAAACACGAAGAGCGTCGCCGCCGTAAGCTCTTGGTGTCACGCAAAGAGCTGTCGAACCTGTGGAACGCGACCCAGCGCAAGGGTATGACGCTGGTGCCGCTGGTTTTGTATTTCAACCACAAGGGTCGGGCGAAGATAAAAATCGGCATCGCCAAAGGTAAAAAGATCCACGACAAGCGCGAGACGCAGGCCAAGCGCGATTGGTCACGTCAGAAGCAGCGGCTTTTGAAAGATCACAGTTAGACCGTGTTGGTTTGGCGTGACCGGATGCATCTGCCGGCGCGTCCGGACAGCAGCCCGCGACGTCTTAGGACTTTGCCCTTAAAGAGGGCTTTCGCCACTCGAACCGTTCCACAGCGCTGTCCAGCGGAACTTCCGTCAATGCGGCCGTGTAATTGCTGACGACCTTGTTTGCGATGCCCAGAACAACCTCTAGCGCGTTTTGCGGAGTGTATCCGGCGGCCAGAAACCTTTTCAGGTCGGCCGGTGCGATGCTGCCCCGGGTGCGCACCATGGACTTGGTAAATTCATGCAACGCATTGTGCTTTTCGTCGGGCAGGGTGTCGCCCGAGCGCAGGCTTTCCACAGCATCAGGCGACAGCCCGGCCATACGCGCCAACTTCGTGTGCCAGGGAACGCAATACTCGCAGTTATTCTCGAAGTTCACGGTCAGATACACCACTTGCTGCTCTGCTGGGGTCAGTGTTGTTTTGGCAAAC
>NZ_JBXWSB010000164.1:0-8087 GCF_059613205.1 Ruegeria sp. BHSB064 | reverse complement strand
GTTTTGAAAACACCCGAAGACTTTCGGCGGCTCACTTTGGCCATTCTGGAAGAAAGCGCGGAAAACGGCGTGGTCTATTCCGAGACTTTTCTGAGCCCCGATTTCTGTGGCGGCGGCGATCTGCACGCCTGGCGGGATTATCTGAACGCCATTCAGGATGCCGCGGACGAGGCGGAGCGCAAGTTTGACATTACCCTAAGAGGCGTCATCACCTGCGTGCGACACTTCGGTCCCGAACAGGCCAAGCACAGCGCCCATTGTGCAGCTGAGACCGCAGGCGACTGGATCACCGGATTTGGTATGGGCGGAAACGAATCCATCGGTGTGCAGGGCGATTTCAAATGGGCTTTCGATTGCGCTCGCGAAGCCGGTCTGCGTCTGACCACTCATGCGGGTGAGTTCGGTGGTCCTGAAAGCGTACGTGATGCCATCCGCGATCTGGGGGTCGAGCGCATCGGTCACGGCGTCCGCGCCATCGAAGACCCTGACCTTGTTCGCGAACTGGTCGACCGCGACATAACGCTCGAGGTCTGCCCGGGCTCGAATGTGGTTCTGGGCCTCTTCCCTGATTTCGCGGCCCACCCGATTGCGGCCTTGCGCGACGCGGGTGTGAAGGTCACGGTCTCAACAGACGATCCGCCATTTTTTCACACGACCATGCGGCGGGAATATGAGATGTTGAACGCAGCTTTCGGCTGGGAGGCCGAAGAATTTGCGGCACTGAATGAGACGGCCCTAAATGCGGCTTTTTGCGATGAAGACACCCGCGCGCGGGTCAAGAAAAGACTGGAGACATCATGAGCGAACATCTGACCGTCGTCGATCACCCGCTGGTGCAACACAAACTGACGCTCATGCGGGACAAGGGCACCTCAACAGCTGAATTTCGGCAGTTGCTGCGCGAAATTACGCTTTTGCTGGCCTACGAGGTCACGCGCGAAATCCCGTTGACCACACGCCATATCGAAACGCCGATGGAAGAGATGGACGCGCCTATTCTGGCGGGCAAAAAGATGGCGCTTGTGTCAATCCTGCGCGCTGGAAACGGGATGTTGGATGGCGTTCTGGAACTGGTGCCTTCAGCACGTGTTGGTTTCGTGGGTCTATACCGCGACGAAGAAACGCTGAAACCCGTTCAGTACTATTTCAAGGCGCCCGAAGGGCTGAAGGACCGACTGGTCATTGCCGTTGACCCGATGCTGGCCACCGGCAACAGCTCTGCCGCCGCCATTGACCTTCTGAAAGAGGCGGGCGCAACGGATATCCGCTTCCTTTGCCTGCTGGCGGCACCCGAAGGTGTGGCGCGTATGAAAGAAGCACACCCGGATGTGCATATCGTGACCGCCGCTTTGGATCGCGAGCTGAACTCGAAAGGCTATATCATGCCGGGTCTGGGCGATGCGGGCGACCGCATGTTCGGCACTAAGTAAGCCCGATTACTCACCGCAAATGTTCTGAAGCCGGACCCAGTCGCGGTCCGGCAGGACCTGTTCAAGGGTGCGACCTGCCATCGGGTCCGCCTCGATCAACCCCAGGACTGTTTCACCTGTTATGTCTCGCGCATACGCATAAGGTGTGGAGGGCAAGGCGGCTTGTGCAAAGACAGCCAGAAGCTGGTCATCCAAAAGCGAAGGCCGAGGTTCTGACACGACTTGTTCGGTGTAGCTGTCTATGATGGCAGGCGTCAGCCCGCCAGTTGTCAGCAAACGGAAGGCCGACGATGCACCTGTTCGATCCAAAAGATCATCCAGCGGGTCCGTCTGTTCCATGCGGGCGCGTTCCGCAATCACATAACCTGCTGCCACGGCAGGGTCTTCATAGTCTTCCACCAGCGATTTGTTCAAAAGAACCGTACCGCCAGGAAGGCTCAGACTGTCCTGAACGCCTGCAGGTAAGATGATGATCTGCCGTACACCAGTGCGTTTGGCCAGCCGATCCAGCGAAGCCTGCGCATCGACCGAAGAACAGGCGCGCCCGGAAACACGTTCAATTCGGTGCAGAATAGTTTCCCCGATCTCTTGTCGTTTGACCTGAGGCACAACCGAGACGACGTGGCTTTGCAGCGCAGCGGGAAGCCAAAAAAGCAAAAGGGCCAGAACCGCAGCAACCACGCCCCCAACACTCAACCACCGCAGACGACCGGGATGCGGGCGCGCGCGGTCTATGGCGCGCTGCAACCGGTCGATGGCGTCCAGCATCGTGGTCTCGGTTTCGGCCAGTTCCAACGTCTCGTCCGGGTCGCCGTCAGGGTTGAAGATGGCCGGATAAGTGCCGGGGTTCTGTCGTTCCAGGGCAGCCAAAGACCAATGGGTCAAAGCCCTGTCATTAAAGTCAGAGATCGTCAGGGTGGCTTCGCCGATCGATACCACGACCTCTCGCCGTTGTTCATCGGGCGAGGGACGCCACAGACCGGTGGCTTCGATCCGCTGGTACTTTTTCAGGGCCGTCATCTTAGTGGGGTCTGCTCAGATTTGTTTTGCCACAGCTTAGCATGGTGCATTCGTAGGGCGCAAACCTGTTGCGCAGTCATTCCGAAATGTGCTGGATACCGAACAGGACTGGGACCGCCGATCTTTGATCGCAATTGGGGCGCTTACATGCAGGATCATCCAACAACTTCACCGGTGTTGGCCTCGGGCTTGATGGTCGGTGCCATGGCGATCATTGGCGTGATCGACAATGTGGTGGTTCTGTTGGCGGAAACGGTTGGCTTGTGGCAATTCCACCTGACCCGCGCGCTTTTGATGTTTCCACTTATCGTTGGTCTGTCTGTTCTGGGGCTGGGTGGATTGCGCCCACGTCGTTGGGGGGCTGTTATTTTACGCAGCATTCTGATGACGACGGCCATGCTGTGTTACTTCGCCTCGTTGTCGATGATGCCAATTGCAGAAGCACTGGCGGGATTGTTCACGTCGCCAATCTTTGTGTTGCTGATCTCGGCGCTTGCGCTCAAGCAGGCGATTGGTCCCTGGCGCATCCTGGCCGTTCTGATGGGCTTTACCGGTATTCTGTTGGTGCTTCAGCCAAACCCGACTGACTTTGATGCCCGTACGCTTTTGCCGGTTGCTGCAGGGTTTTTCTATGCGCTGAGTTCGATCCTGACACGTTCGATGTGCTCTGACGAAAGTACAGTGGCAATGTTGGCGGCAATGGTTACCACGTTGGCCATTGCCGGGGCGATTGGTGTCATCGCCTTCACGGTTGTTCCCGTTGAAACCCCTGACGGACCAGATGGTTTTGTCACGCGGGGTTGGGTTTGGGCCTTCGGACCCGCGATGCTTTGGATAGGCATCCAGGCTGTGGGGTCAACAATCGCGGTCTTCATGCTGATCAAGGCGTATCAGGTTGGAGAACCGTCGTATGTGGCGGTCTTTGAGTATTCAGTCATGATTTTTGGTCCGCTCTTTGCATTTATCGCTCTGGGACAGACCATCGGTGCGTTGCAAGTTTCGGGCATTGTCTTGATAGCAGCGGCAGGGGCATTGCTTGGATGGCGGGCCAGACGCTCTTCGTCGTTGCAAGAGATGGCCTGACGCTCTGGTTACACTGAATGGCCTGGATTCGAACCAAGAACACCCGCTTTACGTTTCAGATTACGCAATAAAGCCCTTTCATTTGGCGAGAGTGTTTACGAAAACACCGGAACATAAGGCAAAATCAGCCCAAATCGGGCGTAATTATGTCGGAAATAAGACGGTCTTCATTTTTAGTGCTAGCACTTAGACAAATCAATTTGTGCCAAAGGGGGTTCGGCACGTGTCTGAAGTTACGAGTATTTCTGTTTATCTGAATCAAACGCCTGACGGTGATCCAACCAACCTGAACCAAGCGGTGAATGCACGCCGCGGAGGATTTCTGAAAGGCACCAAAGTCGCGACCACCAGTGGTTGGAAACCGGTCGAACGGATCGCTGTTGGTGATCTTGTCCGCACACTGGACCATGGTTTCAAAGAGGTGCGCCGCATTTCAACCAACGTGGTGGTTATCCCGGCAGACGAGCGACGGGACGAATACCTGCCTGTATTTGTACCAGCCCGCGCCGCGTATAACGGACGGCCTGTCTGGCTGATGCCCGAACAGGGCATGGCGCTGACCCTGTCCAAAATCGATGCCGAAAATGACGGGGTTTCCGTGGTGCCCGCGCGCGTGCTGAGCGGTGCTGGTCGTCTGATGTCGCAAGCACCGGGATCGTCTTTTGAAGTCTGTTCACTGTTTTTCGACGAGGATCAGGTGATTTTTGTCGAAGGCGGCTTACAAGCCTATTGCCCTTCGGGTCGTTTTTCGATGCGCGGGTCGCTGCACACGCAAAGTTACGCGGTGGCAGACGACGAAGCCGCTGCGGACCTGGCCAATTCCATTGCAATCAAGGGTGATATGTCGGCCCTTGCAAACCCATTGGGTGCACTGCCTGCACCCATCCCACAGGACCCGATATTTCCGATCCGCCCGCCATCTGGGGTCAGGCGGCCGGGTCGACCGGGGCGTCCCAACGCGCCGGTTCTGTTCCTGCGGCCCGAATGGCAGATCTAACCAAACACTGACAAAAACGATACAGGCGCGGGCTCTTCCGCGCCTGTATCACATGATCAAGCAGCTTTTGCTGCGGGATTGAAGCGACCGTAGAAGCTTTGACCTTTTTCCGCCATCTCACGCAGCAGCGGTGGGCAGGCAAAGCGCTCGCCATAGGCTTCTGCCAGTTGATCGCACCGCTCGGCGGCATAGGGTGTGCCGATGATGTCCAGCCAGCTCAGCGGGCCACCCGACCAGGGGGCAAAGCCCCAGCCCAGAATCGCACCCACGTCACCTTCGCGGATGTCTTCCAGAACACCTTCTTCCAACGCGCGCACCGCTTCCAGAACCTGTGCAAACATCAGACGTTCCTGCACTTCGATCAGGTCCGGCTGGTCCTTGGCGTGCGGGTATTTGTCTTGCAGACCCTTCCAGTATTCGACGCGCTTGCCTTTGTCGTCATAATCGAAGAAGCCCGCATTGGCCTTGCGACCCAGTCGGCCCTGCTCCTCCATCCAGAAGATCAGATCATCCGAGGGGCTGTCCGGATAGGCATCGCCCATCGCCGCCTTGGTCGCGCGGGCGATCTTGGCCCCCAGATCAATCGATGTTTCATCGGTCAGTTGGATCGGCCCAACCGGGAAGCCCAACTGACGTGCGGCGTTGTCGATCAGAACGGGGTTCACACCTTCAGCAATCATCCGCACGCCTTCGTTGATGTACGGAATGATGCAGCGGTTGGCATAGAAGAAGCGCGCATCGTTGACCACGATCGGCGTCTTGCGGATCTGACGGACATAATCCAGCGCCTTCGCCACTGCGCGATCCCCGGTTTCCTTGCCCTTGATGATTTCGACCAGGAACATCTTCTCAACTGGCGAGAAGAAGTGGATACCGATGAACTGTTCGGGCCGCACTGAGGCTTTCGCCAGATCCGTGATCGGCAGCGTCGAGGTGTTCGAGGCAAAGATGCAATCCTCGGGGATGATCGCTTCGACCTTCTTGGTCATCTCGGCTTTCACGCCGGGATCTTCGAACACGGCCTCGATGATCAGATCGCAGCCTTTCAACTGCTCCAGATCGGGGGTGGCGGTGATACGCGCCAGCAGGGCCTCTTTCTTCTCAGCCGTGGCTTTGCCGCGCTTGATGCCCTTGTCCATATAGCTTTCGCTATACGCCTTGCCCTTGTCTGCGGCTTCCTGATCACGGTCGATCAGAACAACCTCCATCCCGGCCTGCGCCGAGACCAGAGCGATACCGGCCCCCATCATGCCCGCGCCCAGAACGCCAACCTTTTTGACGCGCTGATCCGGTACATCCTTGGGACGCACGGCGCCTTTCTCCAGCGCTTCCTTGTTCAGGAACAGCGACCGGATCATCGCCGATGACGACGGGTTCATCAGGACATTGGTGAACCACCGCGCCTCGATTTTCAGGGCGGTGTCGAAGTCAACCAGAGCCCCTTCATAGATCGAGCTCAGCAAAGCCTTTGCCGCCGGGAAGGCGCCTTGTGTCTTGCCGTTGACCATTGCGCTTGCACCCACGAAGGTCATGAAGCCGGCAGGGTGGTAAGGTGCGCCGCCGGGCATCTTGTAGCCCTTGGCGTCCCAAGGCTTGACCAGATCCGCATCCTTGGCGCTCAGAACCCATTCCTTGGCTGCGGCAACCGGATCATCAGAAACTGCGTCGATCAGTTGCGCACCCTTGGCTTTCTTCGGGTCCATCATCTTACCTTCCAGCAGCACCGGAGCGGCAGCCATTGCACCGACCATGCGGCTATAGCGCATTGTGCCGCCGCCACCTGGGAAGATACCCAGCAGAATTTCCGGCAGACCGATCTTGGATTTCGGGTTGTCGGTCATGACGCGGTGATGACACGCCAGAGCGATTTCAGTCCCGATCCCGGCGCATGTGCCGTTGATTGCGCAGGCAATCGGCTTGCCGCCCTTTTTGGTCTTGGGGTCCATGCCCGCCAATTCCAGCTTGCGCAGAATGTGGTGACCACCCATCACGAAGTCGAACAGAGCTTGCGCCGGTTCTTCGCCCGCCTCTTGGCGGATGGTAGCCAGCGTGTTCAGGTCCATGCCGCCTGCAAACGAACCTTCTTTGCCCGAAGTGATGACGATGCCTTTGATCTCATCATCGTTCAGGGCCTGATCGATCAGTTGGCTGACCTCCTGAAACGCCTCGCGGGTCAGCACGTTCATGGATTTGCCCTGGGCGTCCCAGGTTACAAAGGCGACGCCGTCTGCGTCCTTGCTCAGAGTGAAATCAGTCATTGTCATCTCCAATCTGGTCAGCCGTCAGCGGGCTGCCGTCTTTCCGGGTAAAGGTGTTCCCGTCATCCTTCACCATCATGTCTAAGTCGCTGTAAAAACAGGTCTCGGTCGGGGTCCGAGTGCCCACCACCAGAAAGGTCGCAGGCGCATCGGTTTTGTTCACAAGGTGATGGCCGTTGGCTTCACCAGCGGGCCACGCGGCGCAATCACCGGGCCGCATCTCATGCTCACCATCGTCGTCGATCAGCACGCATGTGCCACTGAGCATGATTGCAAACTCGTCCTGCTCCATGTGGTAATGACGCAGCGAGGACAGAGCTTGTGGTTCAAGCCGCACGATGTTGACCCCGAACTGGGTCAGCCCGCCTGCATCTCCAACGCCCTGGTTGAAACGGCCTCCGACCGCCTCGGCCAGCTTGCCGGGATAAGACGAGCCGCCCTTGAACGGGATCTGAGAAAGATCCAGCTTGGGCATCACACCCGCTCGATAATGGTTGCTGCACCCATGCCGGACGCGATGCAGAGCGTTGCCAGACCGGTTTCCTTGTCCTGACGCTCAAGCTCATCCAGCAGTGTGCCGATGATCATCGCACCAGTTGCGCCCAACGGGTGCCCCATCGCGATCGAGCCGCCGTTCACGTTCACTAGGGCCGGATCAACGTCGAATGCCTGCTGAAAGCGCAGCACGACCGAGGCAAATGCTTCGTTCACTTCGAACAGGTCCAGATCGCTGATCTTCATGCCGTTATCAGCAAGGATCTTCTCAGTCACCGGCACCGGGCCGGTCAGCATGATGGTCGGATCGGTGCCGATCTTCGCAGTTGCCTTGATGCGCGCGCGCGGCTTGAGGCCGTATTTCTCGCCGAATTCCTTGTTGCCGATCAGAACAGCCGCTGCACCGTCCACGATCCCCGAGCTGTTGCCCGCGTGGTGGATATGGTTGATCCGTTCCAGATGCGGGTACTTGATCATCGCCACCTTGTCGAAGCCCGGCATCTGTTCACCCATCATCTGGAAGGACGGGTTCAGCGCACCAAGGCTCTGCATGTCAGTGCCGGGGCGCATGTATTCGTCACGATCCAGAATGGTCAGGCCGTTCTGATCTTTGATGGTGATAACTGATTTTTCAAAGCGGTTGTCGTCCCAGGCGGCTGCGGCACGTTTCTGCGATTCTACGGCCAGCGCGTCAGCATCATCACGACTGAAGCCATACTCGGTGGCGATAATGTCAGCCGAGATGCCCTGCGGCACAAAATAGGTCTCCATCGCCAGCGACGGATCGACAGCAATCGCGGCACC
>NZ_JBXWSB010000163.1:0-7897 GCF_059613205.1 Ruegeria sp. BHSB064 | reverse complement strand
CTTACCCGAGCCCGACGGCCCCGCGATAACAATCCGCTCGCCCTGATTGACGGTCAGATTGATGTCGCGCAGCACGTGGAACGAGCCATACCACTTGTTCATGCTGTTGATTTCGATGGCGACCTCGTCGCTCACCTGCATTTTGGAGCGGTCGATTTCGCGTTCTACTGCAAGTTCAGACATTTGTTGAACTCCTTAACGATGATCTGTGGCAAGGCGACGCTCGAGCCACTGAGAATATTGAGAGATGCCGTAACAGACGACGAAGAACAGAAGCGCGGCAAAGCCCAGAAGCTCCCAATAGACGCCGTTCCATTCGGTCGACGCCAGGATTGGGCCCCGGATCATGCCCACCAGATCGAACATCGAAATGACCGAAACCAGTGTGGTGTCTTTGAACAGGCCCACGGCCACGTTCACGATACCGGGGATCGAGATCTTCAGAGCCTGCGGCAGGATGATCAGCCGCATCGCTTGCGGGTAATCCAGACCCAGACTGTCTGCTGCTTCGTACTGTCCACGCGGAAGCGCTGCCAGACCGCCGCGGATCACCTCGGCGATATAGGCGGCTGAGAACATGGTGATCATGATCACAACACGCAGGAACAGGTCGACCGTGCTGTCAGGCGGGAAGAAATACGCCAGCATCACCGAAGCCACGAACAGCAGCGTGATCAAAGGCACGCCACGGATAAATTCGATGAAGATAACGCAGACCCATTTGATCAGCGGCATGTTCGACTGACGACCCAAGGCCAATGCGATACCCAACGGCACCGACAGCGACACACAGGTCACGCCCAGCATCATGTTCAGCATGAAGCCACCCAGATCACGGCTGGGAACGGCTGTAAGCCAGGCATTCTCTGATGCGCCTTCCGGGATCAGGGCTCCGCCGACGTTCCAGATGACCAGTGCTGTTACGATGGCCCCAAAGAACCCGGCAGCAAAGCTGTTGTTGCCCAGTTTCTGGAACACGGCACCTGCCGCAATGAAACCAACCAGCGCCACCAGAGGAACCAGGATCGTGCCCCCCCAGATCAGCCAGAAGGCCACAAACGGGTAAACCGCAGTGAACAGCAGCATCTTGCGTGGCAGGTCAAAGAACAGCACCGGCGCAAGGGCGACCAGCATCAGAACAAAGGCCAGGTTCGGTCTCCAGTAAGCGTCGGCAGGGTATTTGAAGCCATAGATAAGCTGAGGCCAGCGTTCGGTCAGAACCGCAAAACAGGCACCTGTCTTGCCCGCCAGTATCTCTCGGCATTCCGCCAGAGAGTTGGCGTTCCACACCCCGTTCAGAATCCACGGCAGTGTGTTCTGCAGGATCAAGTAGATCAGGATCAGCGACAAGACGGTCAGGATGGTGTTTGTCACGCCCGAGAACAGGTTCTCGCGCAGCCACTTGACTACTCCGACTTCATTAGCCGGTGGGGGCGAAGGCGGGATAGTGCCTTCGGCCACAAAGGCGATCGGGTTTGTTGTTTGATCACTCATGGCTCAGCGCTCCTTCAACTTAACGGAGGCGTTGTAGATGTTCATCGCCATCGAAATCAGCAACGAGGCTGTGAGATAGAACAGCATCAGCAGCAGAACGCATTCGATCGCACGACCGGTCTGGTTCAGCGTGATGCCGCCGAGGGTCGCAGTGATATCCGCATAACCAACGGCAATTGCCAGCGACGAGTTCTTGGTGATGTTCAGATATTGCGAGATCAGCGGCGGAATGATGACCCGCAGCGCCTGCGGAAGAATGACAAGGTTCATAATCCGCCCTGGACGCAGGCCCAACGCGGCCGCAGCCTCGGTTTGACCCTTGCTAATCGCTTGAATACCCGCGCGCACGTTCTCTGCGATAAATGCGCCGGTGTAGATCGACAGAGCAAACCACAACGCAATCAGCGGGCCGCCAACCTTGATGCCACCACTGAAGTTGAAACCTTTCAGAGCGGGAATATCCCAGGTCAGGCCCATAATGAGCATCAACGCAGCGAAAGGCACCAGCCAAACAGCCAACTTGACCAAAAACGTCTTTGGGCGCTCGCCGGTCTCTTCCTGTTTCAGCGTTGCACGTTTTTCAATCTCGTGCGAAGCGAACCATGAGCCGATCAAAACGACAATCACCAGCAACCAATTCAAGATGGTTGCACCAAACAGCCCGTTTGTGAACTCGGGGCGGGGAATGTAAACACCCCGGTTGGTAAAGGCGAAGGCATCGAACAACATGCTGGATGTGGCGTCATCGCCACGGAACGCGCGTGGCGCAGGCAGCACAGCCGTCATGACGGTGAAGATTATGATGATCCAGATCAGGACCGGAATGTTCCGGAAGATCTCGACATAGACCGCCATAAGCTTCGAAACCAACCAGTTGTTCGAAAGCCGCAGAACACCCGCGATCACTCCGAACACCGTGGCGGTAATACACGCCAGAAAGGCCACCAGCAGCGTGTTGAGAATACCAACAACAGCCGCACGTCCATGACTGGACTGGCTGTCATATTCGATCAGACGCTGGTTGATGTCATACCCGGACGGGTCGCCCAAAAACGAGTAAGAGATGTTGAGCCCTGCGGCCCGAAGGTTCTGGATCAGGTTGTTTCCGAGATACCAGATGGAAAGCGCAATAACGATCGCCGCGATCACCTGAAACGTCAGGGAGCGATAGCGGGTGTCGTTAATGAGCATGGACAACCGAAAGTCAGCTTTCGGTGGATCAGTCATAGTCGACATATTTTGAAATCCCCGTAGCGTGCGGTTTTTTTGTCTTGGCGGGTTTGTCCCCGCTCTGCATGTTCCCGCAGCTCTTTGATGTGAAGAGGGCGCAGGTTACCCTGCGCCCTTCTCCGTAGGTTTTAGCGGAACGGCGGCGAGTACAGCAGGCCGCCTTCGGTCCACTGTGCGTTCAAACCGCGTGCCAGACCAATCGGTGTCTCTTCACCGATGTTTTTGGCGAATACTTCACCATAGTTGCCACCTGCTTTGATGGCTTTGGCGGCCCAGTCAGCGTCCAGACCCAGCATCTCGCCCAGAGTACCTTCGGTACCCAGCAGGCGGTTGATTTCCGGGTTCTCTGTGCCAGCGCTCAGCTCGTCGATGTTGGCCGAGGTCACACCCAGTTCTTCTGCCGTGATCAGAGCGTTCAGAGTCCAGCGGACAACGTCACCCCACTCGTGGTCGCCATGACGAACCAGCGGGCCCAGAGGCTCTTTCGAGATGATCTCGGGCAGCAGAACGTGCTCATCAGGGTTTTCGAATGTGGCGCGCGTTGCAGCCAGACCTGATGCGTCAGTGGTGTAAACGTCACATGAGCCAGCCAGATACTGCTGCTGAGCTTCGGCGTTGGTTTCGATTGGAACCGGCTCGTAGCTGATGTTGTTCGAGCGGAAGAAGTCCGCCAGGTTCAGCTCGGTTGTGGTACCGGTCTGGATGCAGACGGTTGCGCCATCCAGTTCCTTGGCCGAGGTTACGCCCAGCGCCTTGGGAACCATGAAGCCCTGACCGTCATAGTAGTTTACGCCGGTGAATTCGAACTTCAGGTCGACGTCGCGGCTGAAGGTCCAAGTTGTGTTACGGGCCAACATGTCGATTTCGCCCGAAGCCAGCGCGGTAAAGCGTGTTTTACCGGTGGTGGGAACAAACTCAACAGCGTTTGCATCGCCCAGAACAGCAGCAGCAACGGCACGGCACAGCGATACGTCAAAGCCTTGCCATTCACCATTTGCGTCGGGTGCAGCAAAGCCAACCAGACCGGTGGTCACACCACAGTTCAGCTTGCCGCGCGCTTTAACGTCGTCAACGGTTCCTGCCGCGGCTGCGCCAGCTGCAAGACCGGCAATCGTTGCCGCGCCCAAGATTACGGATTTTTTCATTTTTACCTCTTCCTGATTTTCCACCTCTTACGAGGCGGCTCTGCCCGGCAAGTGGATGCCGGAAAGGTTACCCCAAAGGCGTCTCCCCTTTAGTGGGACTGAGTTTGGGCGTATTCATAAACAAACGTCAAGGGGCCGATCATCGAAATCGATGGTTCATGCACCAAGGTCTTTTAACATTTGCCCAAATATCAGGAATTAAGGCTCAAACCGACATGTCGAAGAAGCGTTTTGCGTGCAGAAACGCTTCCCTTTTGGTTTCGGCTACCGCGTGGGCCTCGTCATCATGGCCCCATTGTTCAATCTGCCACGTTTCGTCCAGTCGCGAAATGCGCCATATCTCGTCCGGTTCGCGCCAATCCATGGCGGCGGCAAACCCAAGAATCAACGACCCTGACAAGCTGACCAGGTCGTGGAAAGCCGCCAGTTGAAACGAATCCAACGCATGAACGCGCGTTCGCAGTGCCAACAAGGCAGGGTCAGCTTGCGGTTTGTGCAGCACCCCGGCAACCGGCACCAGACGCGCCGACAAAGTTGCTGCGGCCCAGTCGAGGGCGGGGTCCCATTCGGCGTTTTGGCGGTCTTGCAGTTCTTGCGGATGCGTCGCCCGGTAGCACAGCAGATCGGAATCGCCATAATCGGCAAGCATGTCCGCCACCTCAGCGTGTTGAATACGCACTTTGTCGATTGCAGCATTGGCAGAACGGGTGAACGGCATTGATGCAGGATCAACCTCTTTGTCCTGCGCGTCCCATTCGGCCGCGACAGCGTCGGCCATGGTGCGGGTCGGAAGGATCAACCCTTCTTTGGCAGGCGTTTTGACGCGCCGACCATCCAATTCAACCGCAAACCCGCCATCGGTTTCAACTACGGCACTTTCTTTCCAAAAGCGTTTTGGTTTCCAGTCGCTCATATCCTAGTTCCATATTCCATCCAGCGCCGTGGGCAACTGGTCAAACGTCTCGATTACACATGTGGCCGAGGTCAATGCCGAGCGGTCATGGTATCCCCAGGTCACACCAATTCCACGCACGCCCGCTGCGGCGGCCATATCCATGTCAAAGCTTGTGTCACCGATCATCACAGCACAATCCGGATCAACACCTGTTTCCGACAAAGCGGTCTGAACCATCGACGGATGTGGCTTGGACGGATGATGATCGGCAACCTGACGTGTGACGAAGTAAGCCTCTAGCCCGTGCGCCTCGATCAACGCATCAAGACCGCGCTGTGACTTGCCGGTGGCTACTCCTAAAAGTACTTCGGGCACAGCGTGTAACGCTTCAATCGCCTCACGCGCGCCGGGATAAAGCGGTGAACTGGCCGCCCCCAGATCAAGCCGGTGCGCGTGGTAAGCATCTTTGTACCCTTCAACCAGATCACTCTGGACCAAGGATGGTTGATCCGGTGCCAGTCGCGCAATGGCGTGTGGCAAGGACAGACCCACAATCGACAGGATCGCGTCGCGCGACGGGACAGGCACCGAAGCCGCCTGAAAGCTGGTTGTCACGGAGTGAACGATACTGCCCTGACTGTCGACCAGCGTGCCGTCGACATCAAACAGAACCAGCCGCAAGGGTGCGCTCATTGCAGATCCTCAAACGGATCGTCAGCAGCCAGATCTTCGGTCCATCCAAACGTATCCCAGCTGTGCTTCATATGATCAGGCAAAGGTGCCGTGACTGTCACAGGCTTGCGCGTCACCGGATGCTGGAAGGACAGGCGCCGTGCGTGCAGGTGCAGCTTTTTGCTAATGATCCCGCCCAGTTGCGCACCCCAGCCGTCGCCAAGGTTTTCCTGACCCGAGCCGCCGTATTTACCATCCCCGATAATCGGATGCCCGATGGCGGCCATGTGGGCCCGCAGCTGGTGCGTACGCCCGGTGATCGGCTCCATTGCAACCCATGCAGCACGGCCGGCTACACGGTAGAGAGTCGCGTAATGCGTATGCGCGCGTTTCGCGCCCGGTGTGCTGTCAATCTCGTTCATATGCACGGGGATCATCTTTTCACCCTCACCGTGCTTGCCATGACCGGGTGCTTTGACAAGTCCCGTCTTAATCTCACCCAAATATGGAGTCGGAACACCGGCAACCAGCGCCCAATAGATCTTGCGTGTGTCGCGGTGACGGAAAGCGGCGGTCAGACCCTTGGCGGCCTCACGCGTGCGGGCCAGCAGCAGGACACCTGACGTATCTTTGTCCAGGCGATGGACCAGACGCGGGTTCTCCTCATAGCCGAACCGCAACGCTTCGGACAGGCTGTCGACATGGCGGGTCTGCCCGCTGCCACCCTGCACCGGCAGGCCCTGCGGCTTGTTGAGCGCCAGAATGTGATCGTCGCGGTAGATCACGCAGGATTGGATCATCTTGGCATCGGCATCCGAGATACGATGTTTGACCTCAGCCGGTTTGTGATCGGCATCGGGCAGCGGCGGCACACGAACCACCTGCCCAACCTCTAACCGGGTCGAGGCTTTGGCACGGCTGCCATCCACGCGCAGTTCGCCTTTACGGCACATCTTTTCGATACGGCCTTGGCTGACATGTGGAAACAGGCGGCGAAGCCAGCGATCCACCCGCTGGTCGCCATCCCCGTCAGCGACTGTAATCATCTGTACGCCACTCATGCCATTACCCCTTGCGCCGCGCGGGTGATCCGCTCGGATTGCGTGTTCGTCCGTGTCCCAGAAATCATGGGCGTCTGTCGCGCGCAATGCGGCAAGAGTCAAGGTATCTGGCTGTTGTGCTCAGATGTTCGAAAAGTCGCCGTGTCGCCCGGCCCCGTCCCGGAAACGCCCCGCGCCTGAGGTTCCTTCGCGGCGGATCGCCTCCAACCCGTTGGCCCACTCCACCTTGAGCGCCTCGCGCACCGGCATGCCGCGCGTTTCGATGATTGATCGGCGGTCAGCCCGAACAGCCTCTTGCGGAAAACGTGCAATTTCATGGGCCATGGCCTCGGCTGCGGCACGCGCTTCACCATGCGGGACGAGTTTTTCCGCCAGCCCGATCCGATAACATTCTTCGGCCTCGACTTTCCGACCCGTCAAGGCGATCTCCAACGCTTTGCCTTGCCCCACCAGACGCGGCAGCCGGACCGAGCCGCCATCCATCAGGGTAATCCCCCAGCGGCGGCAATAAACACCCAGATATGCCGTTTCCGCCATGACACGGATGTCGCACCAGAGGGCAAGCTCCATGCCTCCAGCCACAGCGGCACCCTCAATCGCGCCGATGACCGGCTTGGAAAGCTCCAGCCGGGACGGGCCCATCGGCCCAAGTGTCGAAGTGGCTGACCCTATTGGGAAAGTGTGTTTGTCGAAGTAAGCTTCACGCAGTTCAGGATCCGCAAGCGAGGCGGCGAGTTTCAGATCCCAGCCTGCGCAGAAATTGCCACCTTTGCCCCAGAACACTGCAGCTTTGGCAGAACTGGCTTCAAAACTCAGGAACGCGTCAACCAGAGCCACAGCGTGTTCCGTATCAACGGCATTCCGCGCATCCGGCCTGTCGTGGATAATGGTCCAGACGTCTTGGGTCTTTTCAATTGAAACCGGCATTTCCCGTCCTCCCTTGCTGGTCTTGACCCTAGGGAAGCGTTCAATTGCAAACCTGTCGCCTGTGACGCCGCGGCATGTCCAATATTGACCCTGCGTAACTAGCTGTTGCGCTGTGTCCGAAGCTTGGCGAAATAGTCGAGGCGCTTTTTCAGCTCTCGTTCGAACCCGCGTTCAACCGGTTGGTACAGCACGGGACGTTTCATGGTTTCCGGAAAATAGTTCTGGCCGGAAAACCCATCCTCGGCGTCATGGTCATACGCATAACCCGCGCCATATCCCTGATCCTTCATCAGCGAAGTGGGCGCGTTCAGGATATGCTTGGGCGGTGGCTCGCTGCCGGACTGCTTGGCCAGTCGCATGGCCGCTTTGTAGCCGACATAAGCCCCATTGGATTTTGGGGCCAGCGCCAGATAAACAAGCGCCTGAGCCAGCGCCAGTTCCCCTTCGGGAGATCCCAGCCGTTCATACGTTTC
>NZ_JBXWSB010000162.1:0-8238 GCF_059613205.1 Ruegeria sp. BHSB064 | reverse complement strand
GACTGCGCGGGGAAGATCCAACAAACTATATGGAGGACCAAGGTGAGCACGAGATCGTCCAGTTCTTTGGTGACGTTTTCAAATCCGTTCTCTTTGTCCGGCTACCCGGATGAACTTCCTGCAGGCGAGTATGAAGTAGTTGTTGAAGAAGAACTACTACAGGGCCTGAGTTTCGAAGCATATCGCAGAACCGGAACCTACCTGACAGTTCAGGGCAAAGGCAGCAAGCCAGGTCGCACGGAAATGCGCCCAATTGACCCAGAAGATTTTGAACTGGCGCTCAAGCAAGACCAAACCTTGGCCACATCTAACAATGACAGCGATGCGGCGCTTTCCCCGCAGGAGGAATAGATTATGAACACGCCCGAATGGCTTAAACCCGGAATCTACGGCGCCCTGATCGGAGGAGTTTTCGTAGGCGTAGTTGGATTTTCTTGGGGTGGATGGATGACCGGCAGTAACGCGGACAAGATGGCCAACGCCATGTCCCGCGACAATGTAATCGCTGCGTTGGTTCCGATCTGCGTCGACATGGCGAGAACTGACACCCAACGCGCCGAAAAAATAACAACGATCAAAGAAGCTTCTTCTTTCAAGCGAAAGGATGCCGTTATGGCAGCCGGCTGGGCAACGGTACCGGGATCCCAAACCCCCAACAAAGATCTGGCACAGGCCTGCATTGAGGGGCTGAACCTGGATGGATCGTAACTCAATCACTCAACATTCGGACAACGCCGTTTGCACCAGGACAAATCGAAAAAATCAGCACTGGTTTTACTCTCACTTTATGACGGCGCTGTTTGTCGGCGTTTTCAGCTGCTTGGCGGGCTCCTTTATCTCATCAAATCCCGCATCGGCCGAAACAAATTCGATCCCGGATAATGCGCATCCCAAAAAATATGGCGACGGTTGGGAATGCGATTTGTCCTATCGGTTGGATGGCGAAGAATGCGTTGCCATTGTCGTGCCGGGAAATGCCCACCCCACAAACAGAACCTACGGCTCAGGGTGGGCATGTATGCACGGCTTTGTTGAAGTTGGCGGCACCTCATGCACTGAAGTGATTGTGCCTGAAGGTGGATATCTCGATCCATCAGGTGAGAGGTGGCGGTGCCTGCGTGGATACACAAGAGTAGACGATAGCTGCCAGAAAATCGTGGTGCCGGATAATGCTTACCTGACGAATAGCACTTATGGATCTGCATGGCGTTGCAACCGTGGCTACGAAAAAAACGGAGAAGCATGCGTGGCAGTAGCGGTGCCGGAAAACGCTTTTCTGAACGCATCAACCAGCGGGCGTCCCTGGACGTGCGAGCGTGGGTATTTTGAGCGCGACGGACGATGCGATGCCGTCTTTGTGCCTGAAAATGCTTTCTACGATGACGCGATCCATGGAGTTGGATGGAAATGCGAACGTGGCTACGAGGCGTCCGGTGATCGCTGCAATGCAATCGAGCTACCGGCAAATGCCCATATCGACCGATCCGGCAATGGGTGGCAATGCCACAAAAACTATCATCGATCAGAAGGGCTGTGTGTTCTGAACCAGTGAGAATTCAGACAGAAAGCCCACTTTCCCAAACTTCACAATTTTTGCCCGTCCTTACCAAGGACGCGCGTTTCACAATCTAAAAAGGAACAAATATGAAACCCGTACCCATTGCGTCGGATGCCAAGCAGTTCATTGCCAGCGATGCGCAAAAGCTGCCGCCTGAACAAGCAGTTTTTCCAGAGCTTCACCGCAAGACACTTGTGACAGATACACCGACTGCAATTGTGTATTGCGAAGGAAACTTCGCAAAGATCGATGGCAAGACGGCTAATGGTCTCGTTCGACATTCACAGGCCTATCGCGTTCTTTCGGTGATCGACAGCACGTATGGCGGTTGTGACAGTGGCAAAGTGCTTGACAATGTCGCAAATCAGGTTCCCATCTTCGATGATCTTGATGCCGCCGTCGCTAATGAAGCTACGATCCCGGACACGTTTATTTACGGAATGGCGCCGGCCAGCGGCAGAATGTCCCTTGAGGATCGCGAAGTTGTTGTGGATGCGATAACGCTCGGAATGAACATCGTCAGTGGGCTGCATGAATTTCTTAGCGATGACAAGGAGCTCGCCGGATTTGCCAAAATTCACGATGTCACGATACGCGACATTCGCAAGCCGCGGCCAAATCCCGACCTGCGCCTGTTAGATGGCAGTATTGGAGACGTCCAGGCGATCCGCATCGCGGTGTTCGGCACCGATTGTGCAATTGGAAAGCGTACAACCGCGACAATCCTGACAGGCGCACTTAACGCGCATGGGATCAAAACAGTTTTGGTCGGCACCGGCCAAACTGGTTTGATGCAGGGCGCCAAGTATGGTGTCGCGATGGATTCGGTGCCGCCGCAATTTTGTTGTGGCGAACTTGAGCGCGCTGTCGTTGCGGCATCCGAGGGTGAGCACCCGGATGTAATAGTGATCGAGGGCCAGGGCGCGCTAAGCCATCCGGCTTTTTGCACATCAGCCTTCATTCTGCGAGGCAGTCAGCCACATGCAGTTATTCTTCAACACGCGCCTAAACGAAAACGTCGATGTGATTTCCCCAACATGACTATGCCCGACCCTTGCGATGAAATCACCCTGATCGAGGCTTTTGCGAACACAGAGGTAATTGGCATGACGATCAACCATGAAGGAATGAATGATGTTGAGATTTCAAAGGCCATCACAGACTACAACTGCAAATTGTATCTCCCGGTCACTGACGCATTGAACCGTCCTCCAAAAAACTTGGTGAATATGGTTCTATCTGCCTTTCCGCGCTTGCAACCCGTACGTGCTACGACGATTGAATGAGCAAGCTGCGTATCGACGTTGATCTGGACAAAATTCGGTACAACACACGGTTCCTGGTCGACCACCTTAGACCCCGCGGAATTACGGTGACAGGTGTGACAAAAGCCGTTTGCGGTCATCCTGAGATTGCGAATGCTATGCTTGAAGGTGGCGCGACAGGGCTGGCGGACGCGCGGATCAGCAATATCATGCGTATGCGCGATGCTGGAATCTCGTGCTCCATATCCTTGATCCGAACGCCCATGCTGAGCCAGGTCGCGCAAGTCCTTGATAACTGCGATGTCAGCTTCAACACTGAGATGGACATTATCGCCAGCCTGGCTATCGAGGCGCTGGGGAAGAACATTACTCACAATATTATCCTGATGGTGGAAATGGGGGATATGCGGGAGGGCATCTTGCCTGAACACCTTGAGGGCACTGTGTCTCAAATTCTTAGAATGGAAGGGATTTCTCTGAAGGGGATTGGCGCAAATTTTGCCTGTCTGGGTCATGTGGCACCCTCTGCAGGAGCAATGGAATTGCTTTCGTCGCTTGCCGCCGACACCGAACTTGCAAGTGGACCCGCTCTGGAAACAGTGTCAGGCGGCGGTTCTGCCAGTTTGCCATGGGCGCTTGGCAAGGGGGCGACCGGAAAAATCAACAACCTGCGTCTGGGTGAGGCCATCCTGCTGGGTACCGATCCCGTTTCGGGGTACGCGATCGACGGGCTTTACACAGATGTTTTCACGCTTAGGGCGGAAGTGATCGAAACGAAGACCAAATCAAATCCAAATTCCTTGCAATTGAATTATCCTATACCTTCTATGCAGTGTGTGACTTTAGACAGTCCTTCGAAAACTCGGTCGATCCTTGGCATTGGACTCCAGGACACCGATGCAGCGGGTCTAATATTCCCTGCTGGCGTCACGTTCGTCGGAGCCACCAGTGATCATATCGTTGTTGAAAACACCAATTGTCTGCTTCGCCCTGGTGGCGAGGTAAAGCTGAAATTGAACTATAGCGCGCTCTCGCGCGGCATGGCTGCACCTGATGTAGCAAAAGTCTTCCATGGTGATGGCGCATTGGTTGACTGCACCCCAGCGAACACTGATCGCCCATATTCGAAGCGAAAGTAGCGCGCCAGGGTTGCCGCCGCCTCGGTTCTGCTTCAGCCACCCGTCTTATTCTACGGCTTTACGTAGTAAATGAGGCACCCAATCCCTATATTGGATGTAGCCGCATTCACTTTTCACACCCTATCTGGGCTCGTGGGTGTTGCGGACAATCAAAGGATCAAAATGATGTCTTTCAAAGACCTGACGACCAGAGCGGCTGCCGCACTGAAGGAAAACGATGCGGACGCGTCAAAAAAAGAAGTGACGTCGAAAGGGCAGGACGCCGTCCCCGAAAAATCAAAGCCTAAACCTCAAAACTGATAATACCCTGCCGGGAGCGGGTGGCTTGTTCTTGTTTACATCTCCGAGCGAGCGGTATCAGCAAAGGAGAACTACCCAAATGAACCAACTAATCAGCAAGACAATCGCAGTCTTTTCCAGGCCGTTTACTTTCCCTGGCTTTGACGAATTACTCCCGGCGGGCGAATACGACATAGAAACTGAGCTTTCCGCACCACCAGATTATTTGGATCCAGAAGCCTGGAAAGCATCAGTGCTAATCTTTCTGCTTCCACGGAAATCTCACCCCGGTCTGGCGCGAACCTTGACCGTTTCTCTTACTGATTTGGAGAGAGCCCGCGCAAAGGATAAATTGTCTTCAAAGCAGTTGTCGCAGTTCTTGCTCGACCAACTTTTGGCCGATCCCATGGTGCAATTGATTATGGAAGCGGATGGTGTGTCTGAGACTCAACTTCGGCACCTCTACTCGGAGTCGCTCATTTCTGAGGCAGACGACGGATCATCAGATCAACGAGCCATACCACGAGGATGCGCAAGCGGTTCTCGGTATGCTTTCGCTGTCCAAGCTGCTGAGAACGAAGGAATGCCAGTTCGTCCTATTAAAACCCCTCGGATTACAGGCCGTCCCATCGGACAGTCTGAACCAGGCAGCTCCTTCAATCTCAAGGCTTAGGGCTCGGAACTTTCTTTTCCAGTCGCTGTATAAACCAAAACAGAAATCGAGGCTAAGAACTGATGGAAGACTTCGACAACGACGCAGATACGATCATGGCTCGCGCCCACAATGACGTGCCGCAAGAACGCCCGTGTCTTCGTTGCAGAACGCCATTCTGGAGCGAAGGGTTCGGAGAGCGGATTTGTCGACGCTGCAAGGGGTTGAGCGCGTGGCGAAATGGCGTATCAGTAAGCCCTGGGTTAGCTCGGCGTCGCTGATAACCTGACGCCGGTCTTACCAGCTTTTCTGATCATATCTCATTTTATCTTATTGGTGCTGACCCGGGCCTTTTAACGTGGAACCCGATCGGTAATCGGTGCTGAAGACGAAGCGTACGCGCGGTTTGGACTCGAACCGTTCTTATGCGTAGTGATATGGGCTCAAGCCGCCTAATGCACACACTTAAACCATGCCAGTATTCATAATCGGACAGCAGGCATTCACGCCGCTTGTACTATTCGGTGGTCAGCGCGGTGCTGTTGCTTGGGTGCGGAGGGTGGATCGGAGTGCAAAATATGCCAAGAGTCCAACTACCTGCAGTCACCCCAAAACCCAGAGCTTGGAACAAGGGGCGGATCATCGGTCAGAAACGACCGCTACTCCCAAAACAGGTCTGGGCGATCCGTGCCCGGCTCGAACTTTCTGGAAATCTGCGTGATCTCACAATGTTCAACGTCGCGATTGATAGCAAGCTACGCGGCTGCGATCTGGTCAAACTCGCTGTGACCGATCTTGTCAAAGACGATCGCGTCCGTGAGCGTGTTTCGGTGATCCAGAGCAAAACCAAGCGATCTGTTCAATTCGAACTGACGGAAAACACGCGAGAAACTGTATTGGTATGGGTAAAATCACCGGAAATGTTTGCTAGCCGGTTCATGTTTCCAAGCCGATTCCATGATCGACCACACATCTCGGCGCGCCAGTATGGCAGGCTGGTTCGAGACTGGGTGACCGCAATCGGATTGGAACCGAGCGGATATGGCACGCATTCGCTTCGCCGAACCAAAGTAGCTGAGATCTACCGCAAGACAGGAAATCTCCGCGCGGTCCAACTTCTGCTTGGGCACACAAAGGTCGATAGCACCGTGCGATACCTGGGCGTTGAATTGGAAGACGCGCTAAGCATTGCAGAGCGCATAGACATCTGAGACAGTTTGGCGAGCGGCGCTGTCGGTCGCCAATCCATAGTGGTTCTAGTTCTTTTACGCAGGAGTGGGACGTAGCGTGCCCTGAGCGGAAGTGTCAAAATCTTGTTGCGTACGCTCGCAGCACAGTTTTCTCGGCTCAGGCGCAATTTACAGAGTGCGGGACCGAGCGGCCATTTGATCACGCCGCGAGTACTTGTGCAGAAGCGGCGCGAAAATCGCTGCGTTGCAGCCAATGTTATCAGGCCAGTCATTCATAGTCACGGGGAAGCCTTGATCACATACTCCTCTTTCGCCGCACTCAGGCCAGACAATTTCTTTCGGTAGTTCACCAAGGATCTTGGTCACCGGCAGTTTCAAAAACTACCTGCCCTGGCGGTACTTGCATTGCGACAAGGGAAACTTCCTTGACTCTATTCTGGCTAAGGACCACAAAAGTGCATTGGTGAAAGTTACTCGTCGCCGCGATGCTGCCGGCTTCGATGATCCAATGGCCTTCAGAATAACTGTAGCATGTGCCCCAGCATAGGAACGGGTTTCGCTGGGGTCTTCGCTATGAGCTCGTTCCTCGCAAGCATTCGCAACTGTCACCTGACAAGCCCCAGTCATCGCGTGAACCATGAAAGAAGGCGCCGTATGAACTGCACATGGCTTATAAATTGCGTGTTTGATGCCCGATAGATCAGGTCTCAGGCTCCTTTTCAATCAGTCATTCATCGTGTTTACGCGCTGCATTCTTTGTTTGATCCCGACACTCTTGGTGTTGCTCTCCGGAACGCAGCTTCCCGCCCAGGTCGCGGGCAATGCCGGTGGGTCTGTTTGTGACGAAGGTTTCGAAAACAAGAACGGATCCTGCCAAAGAACAGACGTACCAGAAAACGCATATTTGACGGGTAGCTCCTATGGTAGCGGCTGGGAATGCAATCACGGTTTCCAGAATGTCGGAGAACTCTGTGAGGAAATAAGAGTTCCTGAAAATGCCTATCTTGCATCAACCGGAGATCAGTGGGAGTGCAATCGGCTGTTCCAGCGTGTCGGGGAACTCTGTGAAGAAGTGATGGCACCTCAAAATGGGTACGTCGAAACCCGGTTTGGCGTGCAGGAAATACACTGCAACTGGGGATTTCGTAAGGAGGATCAGGATTGTGTTGCGATTAATGTCCCGAGCAACGGCCGCCTGACTGACAAAAACAGCGCGGATGGTTGGGTGTGCCTCAGAGGTTACAGGGCAGCGGAGAGCGGTTGTGAGCCTGTGGCTGTTCCACAGCATGCATATCTTGCACCTGAAACGTATTCCGGATGGAAATGCGAACGTGGTTTTCGCGCAAACCGGGACAGGTGCGTTGCGATCCTTGTCCCTTCAAACGCTCACTTGAATCGAAGAGGTGATGGTTGGGAATGTAATCGGCCGTTTACACGACAGAACGATAAGTGCACCGAAAATGTGCCGCGACAATAGGTTGGTGGGAACCAATACCGCCTGACATATCCGGAAGGACGAATCCGTGAACCATAACTCGATTGACGAAAACCTGGGTAAAATACTCAAAGCCGAAAAGGCGCAACGCTGGTCCTACAGCATAAAGATGTTTGTCGCATTGGCGGTGATTGTAGCGGCCATAATTGTGGTGGTGTTTCTCTGATGCGTAAAAGCACCCCTCAGGTTAGCCTCCGACACCCAAAATCGGCAATTCGCGACCTAGAACAAAGAGCATTTCAGGAACGCAGTGTTCGTAAGTCGCGGAACGCTGACGTAGCCGGTGTGATTGAGGAACAGTTTGGCAAGTACTTGATTAAGGCCGGCATTCTGAGCGGTAACAGCGTTGCGCGCGCATTCCCCAAGCCACCAGCTAAAACGCAGGCAATGATTGCCGATGCAGTTGGTGAAACACCAGAGTTGGCCATTGAAGCCTTAAAAGGAATTCTCGAAGAACGAGACAGGAAACGTAGCGGTCAACGACGTTTGGAAGGAAACTCCGGCACGCTCGTTCCCAGTGCAAGAGAATATGCAGAGGCATTGCGCCAGATCAGGCTCACCCCTGCGCAGGTCACAATGCTCAAAGCACTTACTATCGCAGGTAGGGAAGGTCTGACCATTGGTCACTTGTCTCAGGCAGCCGGTTACAAATCACGCGAG
>NZ_JBXWSB010000161.1:0-8244 GCF_059613205.1 Ruegeria sp. BHSB064 | reverse complement strand
CGGGTGGCGTCGACAGTTCCGTCGTGGCGGCCTATCTGGCGGATCAGGGCTATGACGTCGTGGGCGTGACACTACAGCTTTACGACCACGGCGCGGCGTTGGCCAAAAAAGGCGCGTGTTGCGCTGGGATCGATATCCACGACGCGCGGCGTGTGGCCGAGGAGCGTGGCTTTCCGCATTACGTCTTGGATTATGAGAACATCTTTAAAGACGCCGTGATCGACGAATTTGCCGATAGCTATCTTGCCGGCGCGACCCCTGTTCCCTGCATTCGCTGCAATGAGCGGGTGAAATTCAAGGATCTGCTGGAAACTGCCAAAGATCTCGAGGCCGACTGCATGGCCACCGGTCACTACATCCAGCGCAAGATGGGCCCCAACGGGCCAGAATTGCACAGCGCCGAAGATGCAAACCGCGATCAGTCTTATTTCCTGTTTTCGACTACGCCGGAACAGCTGGATTTCCTGCGTTTTCCTCTGGGCCACCTGCCGTCCAAGGACGCAACGCGTGAGATGGCGGCGCAATACGGGTTGTCCGTGGCCGACAAGCCTGACAGCCAGGACATCTGTTTCGTACCCAATGGTAACTACGCCAGCGTGATCGAAAAGCTGCGCCCCGGTGCAGCGGAACCCGGCGAAATCGTACACGCCGACGGTCGTGTTTTGGCGCAGCATGACGGCGTGATCCATTACACCATCGGTCAGCGGCGCGGCCTTGGCATCGGTGGTCTGAGCGAACCGCTTTACGTCGTCAAGCTGGACGTCGACAAGAAACAGGTTGTTGTCGGCCCCAAAGAGATGCTGGCCACCCGTGTCGTACCGGTGCGCGAGATCAACTGGTTGGGCGACGAGCCTTTCACCTCGCGCGATGAATGGCATCTGAAGGTCAAAGTTCGTTCGACCCGCCCGCCGCGTGAAGCCATCATCCGTCCGCTGTCGGACACAACGGCAGAAGTTGAACTGCTGACACCCGAGGAAGGTATTTCGCCGGGTCAGGCGTGTGTGTTCTATGCAAGTGAAGGCAGCCGCATTTTTGGCGGCGGCTGGATCTGGCGCGGATACTAAGCCGATACAGGTTCGACTTCAGACTCGATCTGGATTTGCAGTGCATCGTTGAACCGGTTGAACGCTCCGCACAACGCGATACGCCAGGTCAGTTCAACGATCTGAGCGTCCGTGAACCATTCCCGCAGGTCAGACACTTCGGCGTCCCGCATCCGACCAGATCGCGTGGTCACGGCTTCGGCATAGCGCACCACGGCTTTGTCACACGCATCCAGTTCAGGGTGATCCTCGACATCCGGCAGGCGCGCGGCCCCTTCGGGGCTGAGGCCCGCGACCGTTAGCAGCGGCGTATGATGGGAAACGCAGTAATCGCAAGCATTCAATTTCGACACCGTTACCATCGCCAGTTCCAGTGCACGGCGCGGTAAGGTCTGCTGTTCGCGCAACGTGGTCAGCATTCCGGTGACATGGTCCAGAACGGGCGGGCAATAAGCGGCCACGCGGGCCCAATTGTCGAACGGGCCATACGCGCCCAAAGCTTCATGGGACGCGCGTGCTTCTTCCGTCATCTCATGATCCAACAACGGCGGAATGCGGGTCATGGCAAAGCTCCTTTTTCGATCAAAAGATCTCAGGTCCCTGTCGCTGCGACAACCGGATTGAGATCACATATGCGCGGCACGGGTGCGTCTTGACCCTGTCACACAATATCTGTGGGCGAGTTGAAGAGAATGTAAAGTCCTACACAGACCATGATATATGGCGCGATCCGATCCAGTCGCGCGACACGCGGACCAAGGCTTTTGGCGCGGGGTGCGCCCCATGTCGCGACAGCGACCAGACCGGCGGCGGCCGCTACTGCGCCAACCAGCGCCGCAATGCGATACGTGGGCGCTGAGTCTGCAAGAAGTGGGGTCATGACCGCGAAACTGTCGATTGAAAGGCTCAGGAAGAGTGTGACGACCGAGGTTACTGCACCTTTCGGTTCTGTCTCTTCCACTTCCGCTTCGCGAAATTGCTTCCAAATACCGCGCAATCCAAAAGCCAAAGGGACGAGGCCCAAATAGCCAATCCAGAAGGGCACACCGCTTTGGTTCAGCCCCAACGCCACGGTCAAAGCCAGAGTCAGAACAATTGTCTGTGCGACCGCAAAACCCAAAATGGCGCGACGTTGCTCCATAACCAGGATCAGGCCCAGCAAGACAGCCAGATTGTCGAGATTGGTGGATACCATCGCAATCCCGGCAGACACCGCGAACAGCGCATGATCAAGCATGATCGACCTGCATTCTGTCCAAAACGGCCCGTGCTGCACGAAGACCGGGGGCTTCGCCACCTCGACCCAATCTTTCCATGGTCAGGCTCATTGCGGTTTGTTGCGCATCCGGGGCATTGATCACATTGCGCAAGGCGTCGGCGATCTTTTCGGGCTGACAATCATCCAGAAGGCATTCCGGCACCGCACGTGTATCTGACACCAGATTGACCAGCGTTACGGTGTCCAGTTTAACCATCCGTTCGGCCATCTTCTGTGTCAGCCAGTTGAGTTTGTAGGCTATGACCATTGGCGTATTCTGCGCTGCAAGTTCCAGTGACACGGTTCCTGACGCTGCAAGAGCCAAACTGGCCGCGCCGAACGCGGAACGCTTGTCGGTAAGCGCTTGATCCGTACCGTCGTGGCGTGGGTCCAGCACTACCGGGTCTCCGGGCCAGCCCGTGACCAAGTCTTTCACGAGGTCGGTTGTCGCGCCTACGGTTGGGATCACGACGCGATAGTCCGGATGGTCCTTGACAAACAGCCGCAATGCGCCGCCAAAGGACTCTGCAAGCCGTTCAATCTCTCCCCGACGTGATCCGGGCAAGGCCAGAAGGATCGGCGCATCCCCCAGATCTAAACGGCTCCGAAAGGCGGCGATCTCATCCGTTGTGGCAACCGGTTCACTGGCTACAGGATGGCCGACAAAGTCGCACTCCATCCCCGCCCGTTCCATATACGGCGGCTCAAACGGCAGCAGCGCCAGCACATGGTCTATAACCTTGGCCATCTTGTCGGCCCGCCCCGGTCGCCAGGCCCAGACACTTGGGGCGACGTAGTGAACCGTGCGGGTGTTGCTTGCGGCCTTTACGATCTTGGCCACACGTAAACTGAAATCCGGGCTGTCGATAGTGATCAACACATCCGGTTTCGTATCCAACACAGCCTGCGCCGTCTCGGAAATCCGACGCTTGAGGTGAAAGAACTTCGGCAGAACTTCAACAAGGCCCATCACCGAGAGTTCTGACATGGGGAACCGGCTTGTCAGTCCCTGCGCTTCCATCAGCGGTCCGCCGACCCCGTCAAACTCGACATCTGGGATCAGAGTCTTCAAGCCTTCCATCAACGCGCCGCCCAGCCGGTCGCCCGAAGGTTCTCCGGCGACCAGAAAGACACGCATCAGGCTGCCCGCTCGCGGATATACAGGAAAAGGCCCAGGCGGTTACATTCAGCGATGACCTGCTCTTGCCGCAGAACAAGCACGCCGCCCTTCTCCAGCACAATCCCGGACAAACCCGCCGCGACCGCGTCTGTGACGGTATCAGGTCCGATGGCCGGTAAATCGGCGCGCCGGTCCTGACCGGGTTTCGGTCCTTTGAACAGAATACCTCCGCCCGCATCGGGGCGCTGAGTCAGGGATTGCAGCATCCAGGCGGTGCCAAAAACACCCTCTATCGCCAGTGCCTGACCTTTTGAAACCGCACATGCCTGCCCCGTATCCGCAGCCCCCATGGCGCGCAGAATACCAGCGGCACGGTCGGCGTCGGCCATGTCAGCCTCGGAGGGTTGCGCG
The DNA here is from genome assembly GCF_059613205.1 of Ruegeria sp. BHSB064. Classification (NCBI taxonomy): domain Bacteria; kingdom Pseudomonadati; phylum Pseudomonadota; class Alphaproteobacteria; order Rhodobacterales; family Roseobacteraceae; genus Ruegeria; species Ruegeria sp. BHSB064. The sequence continues at coordinate 4,412 of NZ_JBXWSB010000161.1, read as the reverse complement.
TCTGTCAGACACCCTAAAGGTGGAAGCAAACCGGGCGCGATTTCGTGCGCGGCGCGCATTTGCAGCCCTGCACCTTCAAGAATCCCGATCACTGCGCGCAACGCGCCGTCATCCCCGGACATGATCGCCTTTTGGATGACTGGAACCAATGGCAGGGTCGCCGCGTCTATGCGGTTTGGGTCGATGGGTGGGCGCTGAACCGCACCTGCCAGACAAATCTGCGTCACGCCCCGCGCCTTCAGATCCGCGATAAAGCTACCCAGCTGTTCCAACGGGAATACAATATCCGCGGTCAGATCGTCAGGCAGGAACCCCTCCATTGCGCAGATCAGGGGTCGGTCGGTCAGCTGAGCCACAACTTCGGTTGGCAGTGCTCCGGTACCCGCAATCAACGCCAGCATCAGCTTACTTCCCCGGTGTCAGGAATGAGCGATCACTGTGTCCGGTGACGAAATCGACAATCCGCTGCACGTAATCGCTTTCATTGCCTTCGCCGATCCGTTTGGCGCGGTCCATAAAGGTTCCGTCACCTTCGGACATTTCCTTGAACGCAGCGCGCAACGCCGAGATATCCTCGCGCGAGACGCCTTTGCGTTTCAGCCCCACAAGATTCAGACCTTCCAGCTCACCCCGCGACGCCTGAACAAGGCCATAGGGAATAACGTCCTTGGGTACCATGGTAAGCGCTCCGATGATCGCCCCACGCCCAACGCGCACCCATTGATGCAGACCCGAGATGCCGCCGACAATCACATCGTCTTCAACGATGCAATGACCGGCTGCACCAGCGTGGTTAACCATGATCACACGGTTGCCGATCTGTACGTCGTGAGCGACATGAACGCCCGCCATAAACAGGCAATCGTCGCCAATCCGCGTCACACCGCCGCCGCCATCAGTACCGGTGTTGATTGTAACATGCTCGCGAATACGGTTGCGCTGACCAATTTCGAGACGGGTGTTCTCGCCACCAAACTTCAGATCCTGCGGGATTTCACCAATCACCGAAAAATTGAAGATCACAGTGTCTTCGCCAATCGAAGTATCACCGGTCACAACCACATGGGATTTCAGCTCGACCCGATCCGCCAGTTTGACCTGCGCACCCACATAACAGAATGGACCGATCACGCAGTCCTGCCCGATCTGTGCGCCCTCTTCGACAATTGCGCTGGGATGGATTCCGCTCATGTTGTCTTTTCCATGTCCCAATCGACATAGGCCGAGAATTCGGCCTCGGCTGCCACTTCGCCTTCAACAGTAGCCCGGCCGCTGAATTTGAACAGCTTGCCGCCCTTCTTGCCGCGTACGGTTTCAACATGCATCTCAAGAACGTCACCCGGGACAACCTTGCGACGGAATTTGCACTTATCGATGCTCATGAAATAGATCAGCAGCTCGGTATCGATGACGTCCATGCCAACGCCAAGCATCACACCTGCTGTTTGAGCCATAGCTTCTACGATTGTCACGCCCGGCATGATCGGTGTGCCTGGGAAATGCCCCTGAAAGTGCGGCTCGTTCATGGTCACGTTCTTGATGCCGCGTGCCGACTGATAGCCTGAGATGTCCACAACCTTGTCGACCAGCAAAAACGGATAGCGATGCGGCAAGATCCTTTGGATCAGCTGAATGTCGGCGCTTTTGGTTTCCGTGGTCATTGATCAGATATCCCGTTTTGGATGTTTCTTTTCCGCGTGGTTAGCAACACAGCAATCCAAGAGCAAGCAACCCTATTCGCCCTTGCCTTCTTGCAACGCGCTGCCATCACCGATTGCGGCGTCGATGCGAGCGATTGCAGCCTCTGTAATGTCTGATGTGCTGACAACAACATTCGACCGTTCGATCATCACACTGGCGCCGAACTCGCGCAGCAGATCAACAAGAATTGGGCGAACAATCTCAAAGAAAGTCTGTTGTGCTTCTTCGCTGCGCCGCGCCAAAGCGTCCAGTTTGGCACGCTGGCCTTCTCGATGAGACTGAACTTTGGCGTCAAAGGCTTCGGCCAACGGGCGAAACTCCTGCGCGGGTACGTTGGCGCGCTGTTCCGTCAGTTCTTTTTCTTCCTGGCTCAGCTCGGCCACAATCCGTTCGTTTTCTTCAGCCAGCAATGCGCTTTCAGCTTCGATCTCTCGCAGAACGCGCTGTCCGAACGCCGAGTCAGCAAAAAGCTTTTCGCTGGAAAGCGTCACGACACTGGCCTGCGGCACGCCAAGCTGTTGCGCGTCCAGTGCAAGCGGCATCACGAGGGCCGAAAAAACACACAGGGCCCGCAATGGGCCCCGCGCTATCGTCAAAAAGCGTCTCAGCATCCGGGATCAGAACCGGGCCTGAATGGTCAGGTCAAAGTTCTGTTCCTTGTCGAAAGATTCTTTCTTGAGGGGCTGAGAGAAGTTGAACTGCAACGGCCCAAACGGGGTTTCCCACAAAACCGATACGCCGATCACGTGACGGATCGATCCGTCGGCCCCCACGATATTTGCACCTGCTGTGTTCACATTGTCGATGTTGTAGAGGTTACCGACATCATAGAACAACCCACCGCGCAGACCCAATTCCTCGGGCAAGCCCAACGGGAAGTCAGTTTCGAACCGGGCCACCCAGTAGTAGTTGCCCCCAATGGCGTCATCCTGACCGTTCGACAGGTCACGGGGACCGATACCCGCAGGCTCGAAACCCCGGAAGGTGTTCGGGCCCAGCACGAAACGGTCGACAGTACGGCTGAAATCGTTGCCTCGCCAGTGCAGTGCACCCAGTTCCATGGTCGCACGCAGCACGACTTCTTCGTTCCAAACGCGGGTTTGTGCGATACCGCGCGCGGTGGTTTTGAAGAACTTGTTATCTCCGCCAAGACCCGCCGCATCGACTCCAACCTCGAACAATACGCCGGAGTTGGGATCCAGTCCGCCAAGGCGGCTGTCATAAACATAGGACACACCCAACGTGCTGGACGTTCGCTTGCCTTGCGCAATTTCGGAAGAAATGACAGCGCCGTTGATTTCGTTGTCCTGCTGGGTCATCTCGCTGCGATCCCAGCCATAACGCAAACGCAGCGACGACAATTCGCCGATGGCATATGTCAATTGCGGATTGAAGAACAGCGAACTGGTGTCATAGCTGGCAAATCCCGAATTGGTTGCCGACAGACCCAATCCCAGATCAAAGCGCAGTCTCCGCCCAAGCAGGTAGGGTTCGGTGAAACTTACCGTGTATTGCTCGGAATCCTGCGCTGTCGAGATGCTCAGGCCAAGGTTCTGACCACGGCCCAGGAAGTTGGATTCATTCAAGGCAATAGCGATACCGAAACCGTCTGTGACCGAGTAACTACCGCCCAGGCTCAGCGAGCCTGTTGGCTGTTCCTCAACATCCACATCAAGGATCACCTGGCTGGGCGACGACCCTTCACGGGGTTCAACATCCGCAACGGCGAAGAAACCCAGAGCATTGATCCGCTCAGCCGCCTGACGGATTTCACGCGGGTTGAACGGGTCGCCTTCGACAGTATCGAATTGACGTCGGATCACACGGTCCAGCGTGGTGGTGTTCCCTTCGATGTCGATCCGCTCTACAAAGATGCGTGGACCCTTTGTGAGAACAAACTCGACGTCCAGTGTCAGGTCGCGGTCGTTTCGCGTGATACGCGGTTCCACGCGCAGGAAATCCACACCTTGTTTGATCCCCAAGCGCTCTTGCCGAGCAATCGAGTTTTCAACAAGCGTTGGCGTGTAGGTTACGCCCGGCTTGATTTTAAGCGCGTCTTGATACAGCGCTGCGTCAACACCGGGTATTTCGCTGACGGTTGTGATTTTACCGAACGAAAATTTCTGCCCTTCAGTGACATTCATCACCAGGAAGAAGGCGTCTCGTTCACGCGTGAACTCGACATTTGCGCTGTTGACGCGGAAATCGACATAGCCACGCGACAGGTAGAAATCGCGAATAACCTGTTTGTCGAACTCGATACGGTCACCGATAAACGTGTCATTGCGGAAAAAAGTGCGCAGGAATGTCGCCTGTTTGGTTTCCAACACCCGGCGCAAGCGACGGTCCGAGAATGCGCGGTTGCCCACAAAGCTGACGCGTTCAACTTCGATTGTCGTTCCTTCAGCAACTTCGAAAACCAGATCGACCCGGTTGTCGCTACGGCGGATAATCCGAGGGATGACAGTCGCCGCGACCCGGCCTTGCGCCGAATACACTTCGGCAATCAAGTCCGCGTCTGATTCCGCCAACTGAGGGGTAAAGACCCGGCGTGGTTCGGACTGGATGACATCCAACAAAACATCGTCTTTGACGCGTGCATTTCCTTCGATGCTGATTTGGTTGATGGTTGGGTATTCCTGAACTTCGATCACCAGAGTCGAGCCGCGCGGCGTCAGTTCGACTGTTTCAAATACACCACTGTCAAGCAA
>NZ_JBXWSB010000160.1:0-8257 GCF_059613205.1 Ruegeria sp. BHSB064 | reverse complement strand
GTTCCAGCGTCAGCTTGGCGATGCGATCTGCCGTGGCCTTGCCAATCAGTTTGCCGACCTCGCTTGAACCGGTAAAGGACACCTTGTCGATGCCCGGGTGCGAAGCAAGCGCTGCACCAGCCTCTTCACCCAGTCCCGTCACAACATTGAAGACACCCGGCGGGAACAGACCATCCGCAAGTTCAGCCAGTTTCAGGATCGCCAGCGGTGCGTCTTCAGCAGGTTTCAGCACCAGACAATTCCCGGTCGCCAATGCCATCGAAATCTTCACCGCCCCCAGCTGCAACGGAGAGTTCCAGGGGATGATCGATCCGACAACCCCATGCGGTTCGCGCGTGGAATAACTCAATAGTCCGGGCCCAAGCGGCAGAGTTTCGCCTTTCTGCTCGACCGCCACGCCGCCGTAATACTTGAGAACACCAGCAGCCCCCATTGCCTCACCGCGCGACTGCGTCTTGATGGCGTTACCCGACTCGGCAGCAAGCACGCGCGCCACCTCTTCGGCGTTTTCCTCAAGACGACGTCCGAGCTCGGTGAGCAGTTTGCCACGCTCACTTGCTGCCAATGCGCGCCACGCTGGCAACGCGGCACGGGCGGCGGCGACAGCCAAATCGACCTCGGTTGACGTGCCGCGACCGACTTCGCAGATCGGCACGCGGCGCGAGGGGTTTTCGATCTCGAGCCGCCCGTCAGGCCAATGCCAAGCCCCGTTGATGTAATTTCCAGCCAAACCCGCATCGGGCAGTTTCGGTTCCAGCGGTGTCGTCATCCCTGTTCTCCTTGGCAGGCTAGGGCAATTCAAAATAGGGCGCGCCGCCGAAAGTTGGGAGAGCCGGCGGCGCAGAGGTCAGGCGAGAGCATATGCCCAACCCCAAAAACATAATCAGATTTTGGCGCGCACCACAGCCCAGGCGTCATCCAGCGCACCTTTGAACCGTTCAGTTGCGATGTCGATCTCATCCTCATTGATAATCAGCGGCGGCATAAAGCTCATCCGATCACCGATTGCTCGCAGATAGAGACCCCGATCATGGGCAAAGTTCTGCACAAGTTCACCGACTTTCCAAGAGGGGTCGAACGGTTCACGGGCTTTAGCGTCTTTCATAAGTTCGAAGCCGCAGAACAGGCCGACACCGCGCACCTCGGCGACCAGCGGGTGGTCGGCCAGAGCATGACATTTCTCAAGGAACCGGGTCGAAACCTTGCGAACGTGGCCCACCAGATCCATCTCGTCATAGATATCCAGCGCCTCGAGCCCGACGGCAGCACCAACCGGATGCCCGGCATAGGTGTATCCGTGGCCAAAAGTGCCAACCTCGTCCGAGTTTTTCATCATGTCGGCATACATCTCGTCCTTGAACATCAAAGCAGAGATCGGGAAAAACGCAGCCGAAAGCGCCTTGGCGCAAGAGATCATGTCAGGCTCCAACCCCCAGGTCTGGGAACCCCACATATTGCCGGTCCGACCAAAGCCACAGACCACCTCGTCAGCCAGAAACTTGATGTCATACTTGCGCAGAACCGCCTGCATTTCACGCCAATAGCCTTCGGGCGGCATCAGCGCGCCACCGCCTGAAATGGCGGGTTCAGCGAAGAAAGCTGCAACAGTTTCAGGGCCTTCCGCCAGGATCAGCTCCTCGAATTTTGCCGCCATCCGGGCCGAGAACTCTTCTTCGGTCTCACCGTCGATGTGAAAGCGGTAGTAGTTCGGCAACTCGGTATGCTTAAACTCGGGCAGCGGCAGACCGAACTTGGCATGCATATGCGGCTGGCCCGACAGCGAAACCGTCGCAATCGTATTCCCATGATAACCGCGCACCCGACCAATGATCTTGCGGCGGTTCGGCTCGCCCTTGGCGGTGTTGGTGTACCACAACAGTTTAATCGCGGTATCGTTGGCCTCGGACCCCGAACACTGGAACATCACCCGGTCCATTTTTACCGGAGCCATTCCGATCAAACGTTCGCCCAATTCCGCAACACGTGGATGCGAGCGGTTGTAGAATGTGGGTGCAAATGGCAGCACATCCATCTGCCGCTTTGCCGCGTTTGACAGGCGTTCGTTGTGGTAGCCCAGCGACACACACCCCAGCCCGGAAAAACCATCTATGATCTCGCGCCCTTCGCTGTCATAGATGAAAACCCCTTTACCATGAGTGATCATCGTCGGGCCGTTCTCGGCATGTTGGCGCAGATTCGACTGAGGATGGACGTGATGGGCCTTGTCCTGTTCGATCGCGCGTCGGGCGTCAACGTTCATGGGGGATGCTCCAAAAGAAAACCTGGCGGGACTTCACCTTGTTATTGACTGAATTTCAATTTCGAAGTTTTTTGGTTTTTGTGAATTTTTTTCAGGCTAGAAACACATGAAACCGCTGCTTGACCTGCGCCACCTGCAACTGATCCAAGCCATCAACGAAACGGGTCGGATCACCGATGCCGCCAAGAAACTGGGGGTAACGCCATCGGCCCTTTCGCACCGTCTGCGCGAGGCCGAGCGTCGGCTGGACGTGCCCCTTTTCACCCGAATGCACAAGAAACTGCGCCGCACTCCTGCGGCGGACTATATGGCAATCGTGGCCGAACGCATCCTTACCGACCTTAGCCGAGCGGAGGAAGACGTGCGGCGCATGAATGCCAATGTCCAGCATGTTGTGCGTCTGTCGGTCGAAGCGTACAGCAACTATCGCTGGTTGCCCTCTTTCATCAAATTTATGAAATCGCGCACCGACGGGATCGATATCCAGATCATGGCGGGCGCACGTAGCGATCCGCTGACCGGTCTTCTGAACCGGCATCTGGACATTGCGATTACCTCAGGCACGGTTTCGCAAGCGGGGCTCAGCAGCATCAAACTGTTCGATGACCCCCTGCTGTACATCATGCCACCGTCGCACCGACTGGCTGAGCGTTCCTATGTCGAAGGCTCAGACATCGTGGGAGAGCCATTTATCACTTATACAAAGATCCCTGAACCTGATCGGGAATTTGCGTTGCTGTTCCGCCCGACGGACAGTTATCCGAAATGGGCTGCAACCGTTGAGCTGCCCGAGGCAATTGTCGAGTTGGTCGCCTCGGATCTGGGCACAAGCGTGCTGTCCAACTGGGCGCTGCAATCCGCGTTGAAAGAAGGCCGCATCGTTGGCGCTCAGGTCACGCAGGATGGCATCACTGTTCCCTGGCATGCCGTTTTACGTTCGGAGGACTTGGAGGAAGGAGATCCGATTCATCAGATCGCCGAATTATTGTCTGAATGGTGCAGTTTGCCGGGCTGTGGGTTTCACATCACCTGAACCCTAAGGGCAATGTCTGGCCAAAATGCAGCTACAGGATTGTTCCAGTGGCTGACATGAGCGGTTTTTCGTTTTTGAGATGACGATCTATGAGTTTCCGCTGTTGCTTGCCGGTTGGTATGAACCCGGCAGGTTCTGGTAACACGTCTGTCTGCGTCAGTTCCGGGAACAGCGCGACGATCTCTGCCCGTGCCTCGTCACTGATCGCTTTCAGCGCTTCGGGTCCGGTAAACAAACTCTCAGACGGTGTGCCTTCCGCAAAGACAATCTCGTGTCGATCAAACAGTAAATGGAAATACTCGACCTCCCGAACCGATATGTCCACGTAAATCCCCGGCAGGCTTGTCAACTTGATTGCCGGGACAAGAACCTCCGAGACACCAAACATGCGGCGGGCAATGGTCGAGCAAACCAGCATTCGGTGTTGCCGGGACACCAGCAAATCCCGCTGCGGGAATCCGTTTCCTAGCGAACCGGCAAGAATTCGAACCGGATAAAGTTTGGAATTGGCCCGAAGCTCTGCCTCTTCAACACGCCGCCTGCCGATCCACCGTAACGGCTGTGGGCCATGGTCCCGTGTCAGAACAAGGTCTGACAGCGTGATCTGTTCGATTTGCTTTGGTCTGGTTGTCGTTGCGATCCACGTGGACCGGGTGAAGCACGGCACAAGTGTATTTTCGTTGACCGGTGGGCGGCCCCCAGATCCCGGGCCTTCTGCTGCCGAGACAACCTCAAGCGGTACCCCGCGCGGTGGAAAACTGCCGACAAACGCCAGACCTTCGGTGGTTCCGAACGAAGGAGACGAGCTGACAATGTTGACACCAAGCACCTGATAGGTTTGCCCGGTGCTATTGTCGCGCAGCGTTATGACATATTCGGCCTCAATTCGCGTTCCATCGGAATAGGTGGTGCCATCAAAAACCTGATCACCGTTTAAACGCTGGTTCCCGTCGTTGTCGTCAAAATTGACGTCTGAACCACCATCTGAAACGTTCAGATCGGTCAATGGGCCAGTGCCGATGGTAATAAACTCGCCGACAAGGTTGGACCCGTCACCTTGGCTGAAGCCACTCAGGCTTTCACCTCCGGTGATCGAAACCTGGCTGGCACCCAAAGCATGTACGATATAGTCGGCCATGTGCCCGCAATCCCTGTTCAGTCCGCGTCTACAGGCTAATGGATATGCGGACCCTTGCAAACATATCCACAGGGTAATCCTTAACGAGTGTTACCTATTGGTCGGCGTTTCGCCTGAAGCAGAAAGGAACGCGATTATTATAACGCCTGATCTGACCCGCTACTGGCCAGCACGGATCGCAGCGCCTCGGTCGCGGCGTCCAGATCAGCACACACCATGACTCCGATCTCGGTCAGTTGATCAGACACATCCACCGGCAGGCTTGTATTGCTGCCGTCAGGTATCTCGTTCAACCGGCCACCGATTAAAACCGGCACATCAAGCCCGGCTTCTTTCAGCTTTTTCAGCAGGGATTTGGAATAGCGCAGCGCGACGCCATTATAGGTGCTGAGCGCGATGGCGTCGACAGAGCTTTGCCTGACCAATGCCACAACGTCATCCGGGTCGCTGGATACGCCGCCATCTTCAACAACAAAACCTGCTTTGGTGAACACCATATCCAGAAGCATTTTTCCATGTTCGTGCACATCGGTGGTTGCTGTCAGAATACGGGCAGGCGATTTAGCCAGATGGGTCATGGCCTGACCGGCGTCAGACGCCATAAAGCGCGCGGCTTCTTGCTCTAGTTCGACATACGTTGTGGCACTTACTATGGGAATTCTGCGCCGCGGTGCATCGGGCCTTTGCGCACCTCCTCCAAAGGTCTGTTCCAGGGCGCGCCCACCGATGCGGCGCAGAGCCAACAGCATCTGGAACGGATCGTCAGTGTCGATGCCGCCTTGCGACAATCCTGCAAGAACCCGATCTGCGAAACGATGGCCCTCTCGCAAAAGCGTGTCGCTGATCCGGTCAATCTCGGCCGTGTCAAACAGCGGCAGATACCCCTCTGCCAACTCGGTCAATCTGTGCAGATGACATTGCGCGTCGCAGATCTCGGTCACGTCTGGGATGCGTTCCTTCTCACTTACCGGAACCGGATTTAAAGCGTGTCCGCTTGGCCGCAACCGCTGCGCCACAATATCGGGCAAAAGATACGAAGAAAGCCCCGCATAGTTTTCGGCATGTGTGCCTTTGTACAGAACCGTCGAGCCGTAAATCTGCGATCCTGGCACGCCATCACTGATCTGCTCCAAAGCGCGTTGAAACGCCATCCTGGTCAAAGGTTCAGTGAAATGATGGCCATAACACACCGCATATGGCGCTCCGATCAGCCCCGTCACAATGTATTTTTCAAGCAGCGCCTGACCCAGAACCGACGTCAGATCTTCGAAAACCGCAGCGTATCCGTCGTCCAGATTGGAGTGCACCAATACCGGCACCGGCTGCGCGGCTATCAGGCCAAGAGCCTGAACCGTGGCTTGTGTGGTCTCTACGTCATCTTCATATTCCGGCAGACGAAACGTGAAGTATTGCCCCAGATTACCGATTGTCGTGGCCCCGGCCGCCAGCGCCGCACAAGTGTTTTCAAGGGCTGCCGGGAAGCCCAGCATGAAATCACCAAAGTGCATTGCCGCGGGGCTGGCCTGTGTCAGACGCGCAAAGGCGTCTGCGTCATTCAAAATGACCCCGGTCCCGCGCGTTTTTTCTTTGCGTCGATGTCTTGGAAATCCCATCGACCAATCCAGACAGATGCCGAACCGATCAACCCGCGCACCGCGTCCAAGGCAAGTGTCGTAAACCCTTTGGATGGCATCAACGCTATGTGACAAATCGCGAAACCCGAGATGTGCGTGCTGCATCACCTGCCCGGACCGGATCATCGCCTTTTTATAGTCAATCTCGTTCCTGTACCCGGTCGACGCCTGAAACGCGCTTGTGCCTACTTTCCAGTCCAGCACCATTTTCCTGCCGGCGCTTAACAGTTCTGCACCGCAGATCAGGCCCTGCTCTGGAAGCAGCGTCGCTCTGTCGATTCTAAGGTTTCGTTCGCTCATTCCGCCACAATGGCCATTCCAAGGCAGCAGACAAGGCCATTAAAGCGTTTGTCCAAGCCCATCCCGGTTCGGATAAGGAACGCGCCTAGACATTTTCCCAGGGGAAACTGTCCAGCCGCTCTATCCCTGTTTCCGTCACCAGAACCTGTGTTTCCAGCTTCACGCTTTCCGATCCGTTTTCGCCGACAAGGCTTTCGACACAAACAACCATCCCCGGCTCAATAAAGCCGGACATGGCTGTCTCATCGAAATCGACGTGCAAGGGGATGACAGGCCATTCATCGGCCATGCCCACGCCATGCACAGCAAGCGAATACCGATAATCGACATGCCGATCCGGGATACGCCAGCTGTTTTCGTTGAACTCGGCATAGCTCATACCCGGCTTCAGCACGTCAAGGTTATGGTTGATCTGCTCTAAAGCCGTCGCATAGATCCGCCGCTGTGTATCCTTCATGGGGGTGTACCCGCAAGTCCAGCTGCGGCTGAGGTCCGCGCAATAGCCATAAGGACCAACCATATCCGTGTCGAACGAGATCATTTCACCCAACTGGCAAGCCCGGTCCGAACATTCCTTGTACCAAGGGTTGGTATTCGGCCCACAGGTCAAAAGCTTGGTTTCAAGCCAATCGCCGCCCGAACGCGCGTTTTCAAAATGCAGATGACCCCAAAGCTCACGCTCGGTCACGCCCGGCACCGAATGGTCATATATGCGCGCCATCCCGGCTTCGCAGACCCGAATGGTCCAGCGCATCAGCTCGATTTCTTCGGGAGATTTGATCGACCGGGCCCGTTCCGTCAATTCGGCCCCTTCGACATAGGTGAACCCTCGTTCCTGCAGCGCGTGCAATCCCGGGCCGTCCAGCTTGTCTGCCGCAAAGCGCTTGTTGCCACCCCCATGCTGACCGAGCACATCGGCTATTTCGTCGGCCCAGACTTCGACCCCGGCAGAGGCTTTGTCGCCCTTGGTCATAAACATCCACGACACGGCAGTACGGATTTCGTCTATTCCCGGCAGGCCATCGTTCAAATGCTCGCAGCCTTTGAACTCCCACAGGATCGCAGGACCACCTGCCAGGATCATCGCATACCGGACCGGATTGTGGCTGGTCCATACCTGCATATTCGAGCTGTCGAACGCATACCGAATGTTGATCGGGTCGTAGAGCAACAAGCCTGCCACATCATGCTTTGCCATCTGGTCACGCAACCGCGTCAACCGATATGCGCGGGCCTTGTCCAGCGTGGATTGGGACACCGGGCTGATCAGTGGCTTGTCCGCTCCGTCGCTGTTCAGATAAGTCAGCTTGCGATCATCTTTGAACGCGTTGCGCGCCCGCGTCATGACACGGATCGACCGTAGAAACCGATTTGTTCCTCAGCCGAAAAAGCGACTCCCGGTGTCTCGTAGAAGGAAAAAATCGCGATTACGCGTTCCGTGTCGCCTTTTACCGGCACCACGCGGTGCGGTGTGTTCACCCCGCGAAAAACGTTCAGCGCGCCCGGCGCAGGCATGATCCGTTTGATTTCCGGATCCTTGCCAGCCAGAACAGCGGCGACACCTTCGTAGTTCTGGTCATCCGGTGTGCGCAGATCCTTGCGATACTCAAGCTCTCCACCCACCTCCGGCGCCTGAAGCAAGATCGTCGTGGTAAATTCAGAGCGGTCGAAATGCCAGTTCAACCCTTCGCCATCCCGCGTCGCCTGCACGTTGACCCGGGCCATCGGGTCGTCCATTTGATAAAGCCGTTCCTTGCCCATGGTTTCGGCCAGAAAATCCGCGAAGGGCTGCCATTCATACACTTCAATCACAGGGTTGCCCTCTAGCTGATCGGCGCAGAGCGTGTGATTGACCGTTTGCGACTTGATCATCGCGGGGTGTTTGTCATCAA
>NZ_JBXWSB010000159.1:0-8287 GCF_059613205.1 Ruegeria sp. BHSB064 | reverse complement strand
CCGCGATGTCAGAACGGTACAGTCCCCCCACCTTTCCCCACCTTTCGACAAAATCCCCGACGCCAAATTGAATGCGGTCTCCAACATGGCCAACAAACAAGGCATACAAATCGCTTTTGTTGTATTCCTTGAGCACGTAGAAGTTCGGCGTGACAATAAAGGCCGGACCATACCGTCCAGCTGGCATCAACAGGTATCCTGCGCCATCACGCTCGTGAGCGGGGAAAGGCCTGCCCGAAACCCGACGTATCCCCATCTCTTCCCATTTGTGAATCGGGCGACCCTGATCGGGCCCTTCCAGAAAACATGGTACGGTTTCAGGGACAGACACCTCGAAGCCCCAATCCCTGTTGCTGACCCAGCCATGTTGGTCGAGGTAGTAGCCGATAGATGCGATGGTGTCGGCAGGCGAGCCCCAGATGTCAGCACGCCCATCCCCATCACCGTCTTTTGCATAAGTTAAAAAGTTAGACGGCATGAATTGCGGCTGGCCCAATGCACCCGCCCAACTGCTTTTCATCTTTTGTGCGGGCAAGTGTCCGGATTCCGCGATTTGCAAGGCTGCGATCAGCTCGCCCAAAAAATAATCTGTACGCGTGCTCATGAAAGCTTTGGTGGACAGAACCCGGAACGCATCGTGGCGGATCGGCACCTGCCCGTACCCGCTTTCTCGACCCCAGATTGCCAGAATTATCCGGGCAGGAACGCCTGTCTCACTTTCGACCGAGGCAAGAGTATTTGCATGCTGTCGCGCCATTTTGCGCCCGACGGAAGCGGCCCCTTGAACGGATCCGGGGTTGAAATAGCGACCGGGCGAGCCGAACTCGGCCTGTTTCTGGGCTTTCGGCATTCTGGATTTTTGCCTGGGGGGAACCAGATCAGGCAATTTCCAGTTCAAAGTCACGCCAGAGAACGCCTGTTGCATAGTTTCTTGTGAAATCCCTTTGGCCCGGGCTTTTGGCCAAACCACATCCTGCAACCAAGCCTGAAACTGACGCTCAACTTCAGCACGATCCTGCGCCATCGCAGCGTGCGAGAGCAGAATAAGACCTGTGGCGACAAGTATTTTGCGCATCAAAGTAAACATGCGTTTCTGCTCCGTTGGGGTCTCAACACGCGATGCCGGTTGAGACCCAAGGTTGAAAGAAGTTGTACCTCGGCAATCTGCGGTTTGGAAAGGTCTTGAGAAAACTTTTGCATTTGCCGATAGTTGGGTGGAATTTGGATCACGAGAGGGCTGTGCGTTATGGCCAAAGGCAGATTGTCCAACCCGTCCTCGCTTGTGATGGTTGCTTTGATCCTTTTGACGGTAACTCCACCGATGGCCCTGGCCAGCGACAGCTTCATGGATCCGCAAGGCCCGATTGCTGCAATTCAGAAAACCCATCTTCTAAGAGCCACTGCGCTGATTATGGTGGCGGTTATTCCCGTTCTGGTTTTGGTGCCGGTAATTGCGTTTCGATATCGACGTCGAAAGGGTGGCGCGGCCGCCTATCGCCCCGACTGGGATTTTTCTGCCAAACTGGAATTTGTCATGTGGGGCGTGCCTGTTTTGATTGTGGCGCTCCTGTCTTTCTATCTTTGGAAGGCAACACACAGGCTAGACCCCTATTCGGCGGCTTTTGGTGAGGAGCCCGCTGTACGGGTTCAAGTGGTGGGATTGGATTGGAAATGGCTGTTTCTTTATCCCGATCTGGGCATTGCCAGTGTGGGAGAGTTTGGAATTCCGACCAAACGACAGGTGGCCGTGACATTGACCACCGATACAGTGATGCAGTCTTTCATGATACCTGCTCTTGCTGGTCAGATTTACGCGATGCCGGGCATGACAACGCAATTGCATCTGGTCGCGGATACCCCAGAGGTCATGCAGGGAGAAAACACGCAGTATAACGGGCGCGGTTTTACCAAACAGAAGTTCCGCACAGTTTCGATGGACCAAGATGCCTTTGATACGTGGGTCGACAAAGTGCGTGCTGGCGGCATCCCACTGAATGCTGCCACCTATCAGACGCTTGCGATGCGGACCGACAGGGACGAGGTCCAGGCGGCTTTGGGGACGGCGCAGATGCCTCAAGATGCCTTGTACTTCACGCTGGAAGAAGATGTGTTTCACAGCGTTCTGCACCGGTATCACAGCGGCGAGGCCCTGCCTGCCGATCAACAACCGGGCACTGCATCCTTCGGGCAGGAGGCGCAAAAATGACATCTTCAGAGACAGGATTTTTTGGCCGACTCAGCTGGGATGCGCTGCCGATTGCCGGGTTGCTTCAAGATCCCAACGCCAATGAGATCGTGGCAAATGCGGCTGCGGGCGTCGTGATTGTTGGAGTGGTTGCTGTGGTCGGATTGCTCAGCTGGTTTCGACTGTGGACACCGCTTTGGCGCGATTGGCTGACAAGCGTCGATCACAAAAAGATTGGCATCATGTATGTCGTCTTTGCCATTGTGATGTTGGCGCGCGGCGTATTGGAAGGCGTCGTCATGCGCGCGCAGCAAGCTGCCGGACCCGGAGATGGATTTCTCGAGGCCGAACATTTTGCCGAGCTGTTCAGCACCCATGGCACGATCATGATTTTCTTTGTTGCCGTGCCCTTCGTCTTTGGTATCGCAAATTTTGTCATTCCGCTGATGATTGGCGCGCGCGACGTTGCCTTTCCACGGCTGAACCAGATCAGTCTGGGCCTGACGGTGTCGTCTGGCATGATGTTGATGGTATCGCTGGTTGTCGGGCGGTTCTCAACCGGTGGCTGGACGGCGTATCCGCCATATACCGGTGCAGCTTTTAACCCCGGCGTCGGCCCGGACTACTGGATCTGGGCCATCGTTGTTTCTGGCATTGGAACTACGCTGACTGGTATCAACTTTGCCGTAACGATCTATAAGATGCGCGCGCCCGGTATGACCTTTATGCGGTTGCCGATGTATTGCTGGACGATTATCTGCAGTTCCATCCTGATTGTCTTTGCGATGCCGCCCTTGGGTGTTGCCGCTCTGATGCTGGCGGCCGACCGTTATTTGGATTTCCATTTCTTCACCAACGACCTCGGCGGCAACATGATGAATTATGCCAACCTGTTCTGGCTGTTTGGTCACCCCGAGGTCTATCTGCTGGTGCTGCCCGCCTATGGCATCTATTCCGAAGTGTTCGCGACCTTCTCGGCCAAACGGCTTTATGGCTACAACTCGCTTGTCATTGCGACGATGTCGATTGCGGTGCTGTCCTTCACGGTCTGGCTGCATCACTTTTTCACCATGGGACAAAGCGCGTTGATCAATGCCGTGTTTGGCATTGCAACCATGCTGATCGCCATTCCGACCGGTGTGAAAGTCTATGACTGGATGGCAACCTTGTGGCGAGGGCGGATCCGGTTTTCGGTGCCGATGCTGTATGGGCTGGCGTTTCTGATGCTGTTTGTAATTGGCGGCCTCAGCGGAGTGATCCTGGCCAATCCAACTGTGGACTATCAGGTGCACAACACGCTGTTTCTGGTGGCGCATTTCCACAACGTGCTGCTGCCGGGTGTGCTGTTCGGCCTTTTGGCGGCCTACAATTATTGGTTCCCCAAGGCGTTTGGTTTCCGGCTGAACGAGTTCTGGGGCCGCGTTACAGTCGCCCTTTGGACCATAGGGTTTTTGTTGACCTTCATGCCGCTCTATTTCGTCGGGCTGATGGGAATGCCTCGCCGCTCGTTCAGCTATGAAGATCCGTCCTTCCACCCCTTCATGATCGTCGCCATCATCGGGGCGCTGGTGATTACGTGCGCTTTGTTCTCGGTTCTCATCCAATTGTGGGTCAGTATCCGGGACCGTGAAAAAACACGCGTTCCGGTGGGGGATCCATGGGATGGCCGCACGTTGGAATGGTCGATCCCGTCACCCCCGCCGCCCTACAACTTCGCGATTATTCCGCAGGTGACTGACCGGGATGATTTCGCTGCGGCCAAAGAAAGAGGCGCCGCGTATCCAACTCCGGACGCTTATGAGGATATCGAGCTGCCTCGCAACACCGGGATTGGCTTTATCTTGTGTGTGTTTAGCGGCGTTTGGATGTTTGCACTGGTATGGTGGATCTGGTGGCTGGCTATACTGATGACTGTGTTGATGATCCTCGCAGTGATTGTTTGGACCTTCGACGACAGCGCCGAATTCACCATCCCCGCGGAAGAGGTGCGCAGGGATCACGAAGCGTGGCTTTCGCTGGCTTACAACGAAAAGGCAGTGGATCGGGATTATGAAACTTCCCCGGAAAACCGCGGCCTTGCCCGCCCTGATCTGGAGGCGGTTACGTGAAGCGCGCACCAACACATAGTTACCCCGGCATCAACCTTGGCGAGCACCACGCAAGCGCGCATAAGGCTGCCGAAGTTGTTACCTTTGGGTTCTGGGTCTTCCTCATGAGCGATCTGGTCTATTTCGGACTGATGTTCGCGATCTACATCACCATGATCGATGCGCAGGCGGGCGGCCCTGGTCCGCACGAGTTGTTCGACCTGAAAAGCGTCTTTGCCCAGACCCTGATCCTGTTGACCAGCAGCCTGACGGTTGGTCTTGCCATGTTGGCGCTGAAATACAATTTACCGCGCGGGCGCATCATTCTGTGGTTTGGTGTCACGCTGTTGCTGGGGCTCAGCTTTTTGGTGCTTGAACTGCGTGATTTTATGGCAATGGCTGACAAAGGCGGTGTCCCGCAGCGCAGTGGGTTTCTGTCGGCATTCTTCGGTTTGGTTCCGTTGCATGGCTTGCACGTTGCAGCCGGATGTCTGTGGCTGATCGTTCTGGGCATCCAACTTCGGGTCAAAGGGATGACGGACGTGATCATCTCTCGCGTTGTACGCTTGGCGTTGTTCTGGCACTTCCTCGACCTGATCTGGATCGGCATTGTCACCATCGTGTATTTTGGAGGGCTGACCTATGGATGACAGGTCCGAAATGCACCGGCGCGAAAGACGGCGCTATGTGATCGGATATGGCGGGTCGCTGATCCTAACACTCGCCATGTTCGGAGTGGCGTATGTGTTCGGTATCGAAACGGTCGGCGTCTATCTGACAATCGGCTTGCTCGGTCTGGCCCAACTTGTTTTGCAACTCGTGTATTTCCTGCATATCGACCGTCGACGCAGCAGCCGGGAAGACCTTCATCTGGTCCTGTTTTCCACCATGGTTCTGCTGATCATGATCCTTGGTACTGTTTGGGTCCTGGGCAATTTGGCAATACGCATGCATATGCACGCAATGTAAGTGGCTCAGACTGCGAGCCAGAGGAAGTGACGATGAAACCGCTCAAAACCATAGCAATCGCCGCAATGTTGGTCGCCATTGGGGTTGGATTGTTACTGTTCTGGCGGCATGAGGAGCGGTATCCATCCACCAAGGATGCCTATATCGGAGCCAACATAATTTATGTTGCGGCTCAGGTAACTGGCCAGGTCGCCGAGGTTCATATTTCGGACAATCAACCCGTAAAGTCTGGCGATCTTCTGTTTTCAATTGACGAAACTCAGTTCAAAGCGTCGGTCGATGCGGCAAAGGCCGATTTGGACAGTGCGGTGCAACAGGCCAAGTCTTACTCCACTCAGATAACCGCAGCCGAAGCGGCCGTCGAAAGCGCCCAATCCGCGTATGACACGGCGAACAAAAGCCTCGAAAGAGCGAAGGCGTTGTTTGCATCAGGGGATGTGGCCCAAGCTTCGCTGGATCAGACGACCTCAGAATTCGCGCAAGCCTCAGCGCGGCTGACGACCAGTCAATCCAGCCTGTTGGCGCTACAAAGCGGGTTGGAGGCTAAGCAGGACGACATCCTGTCATCGCAAGCGCAGCTTGAGATTGCCGAAACAAATCTTGCCTGGACCAAGGTTTTTGCGGCAGCGGACGGCTGGATCGCCAACCTGACATTGCGCCCCGGATCATCAGTCTCTGCCAACGCTCCGCAGTTTTCTATCGTCGAGTCATCGGATTGGTGGGTGGACGCGAACTTCAAAGAAACGTCTTTGCCACGCATCCGCCCCGGTCAACCGGTCACGGTTCAGGTCGACATGCTACCGGGTGTGAAACTAACCGGAAAAGTGGCTTCCATTGGGCGCGGATCAGGGGACACTTTTTCTTTGTTGCCATCCGAGAATGCCAGCGGAAATTGGGTCAAGGTCACGCGTCGTTTTCCGGTTAGGATCGAATTGGATCCAACAGATGCGCCTTTGCGTGTCGGTGGCAGCAGTAAAGTTGTTGTAGACACAACAGGTCCGGCGGACGGCAAATGACTTCGGCGACGTCCGGTCCTGTAAACCGGGTGATCGTGGTTGCTGTTGTCCTCAGCGCCATACTGGAAGTGTTGGACAGCACTATTGTTAACGTCGCCTTGCCCCACATTCAGGCGGCGTTTGGGGCGACCACCGATCAAGCCACCTGGATCTTGACCAGCTATATCGTGTCAGCCGTGGTCATTATGCCGCTGACTGGTTTTGTGGCGCGCCGTGTTGGTCGGCGGCGGTTGATCCTGACGGCGGTCAGCGGTTTTGCCCTGATGTCGGTGATGTGTGGCCTGTCGTGGAGCTTAGAGGTCATCGTCGCCTTTCGGTTGGCGCAAGGTATGTTTGGGGCGTTCTTGATCCCACTGTCACAGTCGATCCTGTTTGATGCCTTCCCAAGGGAAGATCGTGGGCAGGCGATGGCGATCTTCGGATTGGGTGTTGTGGTGGCGCCGGTCCTTGGGCCGACGGTTGGTGCAATCCTGACCGAGTATTTCTCGTGGCGGATGGTGTTCTTTGTCAATTTGCCAGTGGCGGCTCTTGCCCTTCTTTTGCTTGCCGGAGAATTGCCCGAAGACAAAACCGAAGATGTGAAGATCGATTGGAAAGGTCTGGCCTTGCTGGCGCTTGGCATCGGTTGCCTGCAGTTTGTTCTGGATCAGGGCGAAACCATGGATTGGACGTCGTCCCGTGTCATCCAGGTGGCTGTTGTAGCGTCAATTCTGGGAGCGATTGGATTTATAGTTCACGCGCTGGTTTCCAGAGATGCAGTTGTTGATCTGCGCCTATTTGCGGACCGGAATTTTGCCCTGTGTAACCTGATCATCGCCGGTTTCGCGGTTTCACTGTTTGGCGGTATCGCAATATTGCCAACGCTTGTACAAAACCTGCTCGATTTCCCGGTTATCGCTTCGGGCCACCTGTTTATCCCGCGTGGCCTAACCGCCGGGTTATCAATGGTTCTCACAGGTGCGGTATTGGTTCATCGTTTCGATCCACGCTTGTTGACAGGTGCCGGACTGTTGCTGACTGCGATTGGCAATTTCATGATGGGGGCGCTCAACCTTAATGCAGGGTTTTGGGAACTGGCATGGCCCGGAGCCATCAGTGGGTTAGGGATGGGATTGGTCTTTGTGCCAATGTCCATCCTCGCGTTTGAGAGCATCAGCCAAAACCGGCAAGACGAAGCTTCTGGCTTGTTCAATGTGACACGGCAATTGGGGTCATCCGTAGGAATCTCGCTGGTCGGTACATGGATCGTGCGCGGGCTTCAGACCAATACTGCGGTTCTCAGCCAGAACGTGACACCGTACAACCCAGCTGCGCAGGCTTATCTGAGCCCGCTTGGTTTGACTCCTGACAGTGTTCAGGGCGCTGCGATCCTGGGGCAGGAGATTGCGAAGCAAGCGGAGTTGATCTCGTACCTGACCGTTTTCAACAATCTCGGCTTGCTGGCGTTGGCGACAATTCCGTTGTTGTTCTTTTGCCGTGCCCCCAAGCCGGGAACCCAAACCACGGCTCATGTACATTAACCTGGGCACGTATGCTTAGACTTGGGCGATGAAAGCTGCCTCAAAACACGATCGAACGGATTTTCCGCAATAAACAGCGAAGGCGCATGATCAGTTCGCCGTTATCTGAGTTTTACGGCCTAGCTAGGGGCAGACCTCGGGTTGTTCGCCACATGTGTGTTGATCCTGCGAATACTCCATTCAACCGCGTCTCGCATGGAACGGCCCAAGGCAAGATCAAATGCTTTGATCAAATCCGGCGTTTGATCACTTGCAGCTATAACACTTTCCTGAAACGAGCTGGAGGCGATGATCTTGTCCTCGTATTCGTCGATGACCTTTATGTTCATACGCACTTCGATACGGACCGATTTACCGGCCTCTGTTTCTTGAACCACTATACCCTGAAACTCGCGCAGGTCCGGTGCGATTACATAGTCAGCCCTCAGGCCAACCGTAGAACGACCAACCGCGGCAACTTTTCCAGAGTTTTCGTAGCTTTCCACCAGTAGCGTCTGAACGATCAGAGGT